>DATMVL010000243.1:0-3205 GCA_035563175.1 Rhodoglobus sp.
CCGGGAGGGCAAGCGCGGGGGCGCCTGGATGAGCTCGTTCGTCACCCAGTCGGCGCTGCTGGGCACCCGGCCGGTCGTCTTCAACAACTGCAACTTCACCCGGCCGGCGGCCGGTCAGCCCGCGCTGCTGACGCTGGCCGAGGTGACCACGCTCTTCCACGAGTTCGGGCACGCCTTGCACGGCCTGTTCGCGACTGTCACGTACCCGCACTTCGCGGGCACGAACGTGTTCCGCGATTTCGTCGAGTTTCCCAGCCAGGTCAACGAGATGTGGATCTACTGGCCCGAGATCCTGGCGGCATACGCCCGGCACATCGACACCGACGAGCCGCTGCCCGCAGACGTGGTCGAGCGACTCCACGCATCCGAGGCGTTCAACCAGGGCTTCGCGACGAGCGAGTACCTTGCCGCGGCGTGGATCGACCAGGCGTGGCACTCGCTGTCCGTCGAGCAGGCCTCTGCCGACCTCGATGTCGCCGCGTTCGAGGCATCCGCCCTCGCCGATATCGGCCTGGACAACGCTGCCGTCCCGACGCGCTATTCCTCGACGTACTTCGCGCATGTGTTCTCGGGCGGCTACAGCGCGGGCTACTACTCGTACATCTGGAGCGAAGTCCTCGACGCCGACACCGTGCAGTGGTTCCGCGAGAACGGCGGGCTGCGTCGCGAGAACGGCGATCGTTTCCGGGAGCGGCTGCTGGGCGTCGGAGGTTCGAAGGACCCGCTGGAGGCGTACCGGGACTTCCGCGGGCGGGATGCCGAGATTCAGCCGCTGCTCGAGCGTCGGGGGCTCGCCGAGTAGGCGTTGCGCGAAGCGTCCTGCCTCAGGGGTTCAACGGCCGTTGGCGACCGCCCAGGCCGCCGCGGCGGCGCGCGACGGCACCCCCAGTTTGGTCCGTGCGTTCGCCACATGCCGGTGGACGGTGTGGACGCTGAGGAACAGCTCGGCGGCGATCTGCGCGTCGGTCCTGCCCTGCGCGATGAGGAGCAGCACCTCGTGCTCGCGCGCCGAGATCGGCGATGCGGTCTCGTGCCGGGGATCCGGCGACCCGCTGTCGGGTCGGGCGGTGTCCAGGCGCACGCGCGACTCATCCACGCCGTCGAACGCCATCGCGCGCCGTAGGAATTCCGCCGCATCGCCGTGCCAGGGGTGATGCGCGTCTCCGTCCAGGACCTCAAGGTGTGCGCCGGGAATCGCCTGCGCCGTCGCCACACCGAGCGAGAGTCGAATGGCACGATCGCCACGACGGTGCAGCACCAGGGTCGGCGCGCGCACGGCAGCAGCCGACTCCCGGGCGTCGAACCGGTATACGGCTTTCAGCGCCGCCGCGGCCGCGTGTGGCGTCGCCGAGGATCGCTGATGGGCGATGTACGCCCGCCGCTGGGCGGGCGTCGCACCCGGGTAGAAGATGTCCGACATCACGCGCGAGCTGATGCCCCAGCTGCGCCGCACCAGCTCAACGAGTGCCTCACGATCCTCCGGACCCGCGACGGACGACCCGTCCAGGTAAGAACCGGCGAGCACCAGGCGACGTACCCGCTCGGGATGGCGGGCAGCGAACTCGACGGCGACCGGGCACCCCGACGACCCCGCCATGAACATGACCTCATCCACTCCGGCTGCATCGAGCACCGCGGCGACGGCATCGACGTGCGGCGCGAAGGAGTCGGGCGTCTCGCCGCGGGAGCGGGACAGCCCGCTGCCCGGCGGGTCCATGCGGATCACCCGTCGATGGCGGGCCATCTCGCCCACGAACGCTCGGAACGGCGGATACTCCCAGTCGCGGACCAGGTGACTCATCCACCACCCGCCGATGAGCACGGGTGCGCCGCTGCCGAGCTCCGACCAGGCGACATCGTCGGTGCCCGACCACGCATAGCGAACGTCGACGGACGTGGACTCCACGAGTTCAGTATGGACGACGACCCGCGCCGCGTGGTGCAGCGCGGGTCGTCCGACGGCGTGAGGTCGTGCCGTGAGGGTGCTCACCGGTCCAGCCGGTAGAACGACCACGTGGGGTGCTCGACCGCGAGGCGCATCGCAGCAGTGAGGCCCGCCTCCCTGCTCCACTCGACGACGGTGGGGGCGCGAAGCACTGTGCCGTGAGCGTGGCCATCGCCCTCGGCGAGGGTGGCCGGCAGGCAGTGCAGCACGCTGAACGCAGCGAACATCCTGTCCAGCGGGCCGGCCGAGGCCGTGAACTCGTCCTCCACTTTCACGTCGCCGACCAGGATGGCTCCTTCCGGCTCGAGCAGATCGGCCGCCGACGCCAGCGCCCGCTGGGGAGCATTCATGTCGTGCAGCGCCAGGAAGACGGTGACGAGCGTGACGCGACCTCCGGCCGCGGCAGCCATCGCCGACCGGTCACCGGCATCCGCGACGACGAAGCTGACCCGCTCCCCCATCCCCGACTCCGCCGCGTTGGCGCGCGCCTCGGCGATGGACGCCTGGTCGAGATCCACCCCGACGACCCGTGCGTTCGGGAATCGCCGTGCCAGAGCGACCGTGGACCAGCCCGTGCCGCAGCCGAGGTCGAGGACGGTGCCGCCCTCGTCGAGTCGCGCCGAGATGTCGGGAAGCTGCTCCATCCACAGCGGCAGGGCGTGCGTGTAGCCGGGACGGTAGGTGTGCTCGAGGCCGTGCCGCATGGCGTTGCCGAAATCGGCGAACGTCACGCCTTCGCCGCGCCGGTAGCCCTCGCTCACCCGGTCGAACGTCGATCCCACGCCCGCGAACATCGTGGCAAGCCCTGCGCCGTGGAGCGGGTGCGAGGAGTCCAGCAGCACCGGCCGATACGCGACGGGCAGGCGGTACACGCGGTCGTCGCCACCCTCGGCGGAGAGGATGCCGGCGATGGCCTGTTGATCCAGCCACTCGTGCAGCTGGCGTTCGCCGAGTCCCGTGGCACGGGCGAGCTCGGCGGCCGTCGCCGCGCCGAGCGCGTCGAGCGCGGCGTAGAGCCCGAGCCGATTGCCGAGCTCGATGGTGAGCAGCTCCAGCGCGGCCGGCAGCGACTCGAGCAGGCGCTGTGTGAGCGCCGCGCCGGCCTCCGCGTCGAGTTCGGCGCGGTCTTCTTCGGCGGCGACGGTCGCCTCGAGGATGGTGGACATGGATTCTTTCTCCTTCGGTGGGATGGGCTGGTGTGCCCGTGTCGATGACAGTTCACTCCCGAGAACGCGCCCGCCGCATCGGCAGGACCGGCCA
>DATMVL010000244.1:0-4955 GCA_035563175.1 Rhodoglobus sp.
CCGCAGCCCGAGCGGGTGCTGGCGATCGGCGCCCACCCGGACGACGTCGAGGTCGGCGTCGCCGGCATCCTGTCGGCCCACCGCGCCGCCGGCGACGAGGTCACGATCCTCACCCTGTCGCGCGGCATGCGCGACGGCGGCATCGAGGGCGCCTGGCGGGAGGGGTCCCGCTCGGCCGCCGTGATCGGCGCGCGACTCGTGCTCGAGGAGGCCATCGCCGGGGCGACGGACGCGATCCGCAAGGTCATCGAGGAGTTCGACCCGACGATCGTCTACACGCACACGCGCAACGACGACAACCACGATCACCGGGTGGTGCATGACGCGACGCTGCTCGCCGCCCACAAGGTGCGCACCGTCGCGTGCTACCAGGGCAGCGGTGCCACCGTCGACTTCAGGCCGACCCGGTTCGTCACCATCGACGGCCACACCGACGACAAGCTGGCCATGCTCGCCTGCTTCGGAGACGACGAGCGCCCCGACTACCTCGAAGCCGACTTCGCCCTCGCGACCGCCCGAGCGTGGTCGCGCTACGGCGGCGGAACCTACGCCGAAGCACTCGAGATCGTGCGGGATTCGGCGACCGTATGAGCGTGTCGCTCGCGGTTCTAGAGTGGTCGCCGATGGAGTCCGCCATGGACGAGGTACGGGTGCTCGTCGTCGAGGACAGCGAGGATCAGGCGCTGCTGCTGGCGCGGCACTTCGAGCGCGCCGGATGCGCGGTCGCCGTCGTGGGCACCGCCGAGGATGCGATCGTCGCCTACGGCGAGCGGGCACCGGACATCGCCGTGGTCGACCTGCAGCTGCCGGGCATGGACGGCTTCGAGCTGGTCGCCCGGCTGCGCCGCGACTGCCCGACCTGCGTGGTGGTGGTCACCTCGGTGCTCGACCCGGCCGACTTCCCGGAGTCCGACGCCGTGCTGCCGAAGCCGTTCACCCGCGCCCACGTGCGGCGGGTGCTCGCCGAGACCGTCCCCGGATGGGATGGCCGATGAGCTGGACGGTGGTGGTCGCCGACGACGACCCGGACATCCGCACCCTGGTCGGCATCGCCGCCGCGAAGGCGGGTCTGGAGGTGCTGGCCAGCGTGGGCGACGGCGAGGCGGCGCTGCAGGCCATCCGGCAGCACCGGCCGGATCTGGCCATCCTGGACATCTCGATGCCGGAGCGCACGGGCCTCGACGTCGTGCGCGAGGCCAGGGCCGACGACTCGCTCGGCGACCTGCGCATCGTGCTGCTGTCGGCATCCGTCGACGACGTCTCGCAGGAGGCGGGGCTCGGCAGCGGCGCCGATTACTTCATGACCAAGCCGTTCAGCCCTCGGGAGCTGGCGGCGTTCCTCTCGGTGGGCAAGGAGGCGCGATGAGCGCCCTGAGGAAGCGCGTGCTGCGCGCGCTCGACGCGCCGTCGCCGGCGCTCAAGCAGTCCGCGACCGCGCTCGCCGTGATCGCCTCGGCGGTGCTCGTGCTGGTCGTGCCGGATCTCGGGTTCACCAACCCGCCGGCGGCGATCGCGGGGCTCGTGATCGTCGGCATCGCCTGCGCGCTCGCCCTCCTGATGTACCGGGGCGGCCCGGCGCTGCTGCGCCTGGAGCTGCTGATCCCGATCATCGACCTGTTCGGCATCGGTGCGTTCCGGTTCGGCACGGGCGGCACCCAGTCGCTGTTCGCGGCGCTCATCATCCTGCCGGTCGTCTGGCTCGCCTCGGCGCCCGGCCGCCGGCACATCCTGTACGCGTGGGCCGGCACATCCCTCGCGCTGTCGATGCCGTGGCTGCTCACCTGGAGCGTGCCGCAGACCGCGCCGGAATGGCTGCGCCTCATCGTCACGCCCACCATCTTCGCGATCGCGGGCGCCATCGTGAACGAGCTCGCGCGGCTGAGCAGGACCGCCGTCGACGACGCCACCCGGTTGGCCGCGGACAAGGAGCGGATGCTGCAGCGCACCGTCGAGTACGCGGCGCAGCTGCAGGATAGCGAGGCCAAGTACCGCGCGGCCGACCGGATGTTCCGGGGCGTGTGGGCGGCGGTCACCGAGCAGTCGGTGATCGGCACCGACGTCACCGGGCTGATCGACCTGTGGAACCCGGGCGCCACGAAGCTGCTCGGGCTGACCGAGGACGAAGCCGACGACAAGCTGCACATCTTCGACTTCCACGACCCGGACGAGCTCGAGGCGCACGCCAGGGAGCTCAACTACCCGCCCGGCGAGACCGTGCTGAACCCGGGCTTCTCGGCACTGGTCGAGTCGGCGCGGCTGGGTGAGGCCGAGGTGCGGGAGTGGACCTACATCCGCCCCGACGGCACCCGGATCCCGGTGGAGCTCTCGGTCACCAAGCGCGTCGACGAGGAGGGCCGCACCCGCGGCTACCTGTTCGTCGCCACCGACATCACCAAGGCGAAGGAGGTCGCGCGGCTGAAGGACGAGTTCGTCGGCCTCATCTCGCACGAGCTGCGCACGCCGCTCAGCTCGATCCTCGGCTACCTCGAGCTCATGCGCGACGACGAGGACCAGCCGCTCTCGGCCGAGCAGCTGCAGTACCTCGGCGTCGCGGAGCGCAACGCGAATCGCCTGCTTCGCCTGGTCGGCGACCTGCTCTTCACCGCCCAGGTCGAGTCGGGCAAGTTCGCCCTCGACAACCGCGAGCTCGGCCTCGCCTCGATCGTGTCGGCCTCCATCGAGACCGGGCGGCCGCTGGCGAACGCGGCCGGAGTCGACCTCGCCCTCGAGTTGCCGCCGCAGCGCGTCGCGGTGTTCGGCGACCCGGTGCGCCTGGGGCAGGCCGTCGACAACCTCATCTCCAACGCGATCAAGTTCACCCCGCGCGGAGGATCGGTGACGGTGTCGCTGTTCGAACGCGACGGCAAGGCGGTGGTCGAGGTGCGCGACACCGGACTCGGCATCGCCGCATCCGAGCTCGACAAGCTGTTCTCCCGCTTCTTCCGGGCGACGACGGCGACCCGCAACGCGGTGCCCGGCGTCGGTCTGGGGCTGACCATCACGAAGGCGATCGTGATCGCCCATCACGGCGAGATGGCGGTGGAGAGCGAGGAGGGCGTCGGCACCTGCTTCTCGATGAGCCTGCCGCTGGTGGTGTCGGCGGTGCCGGTCAGCTGACCCGCAGCGCCGCGAGCCGCTCGGCGGCGCGCTCGAGCACCTCGAAGCGCTTGCAGAACGCGAAGCGCACCAGGGTGCGGTACCCGTCGCGGTGCTCCGGCCGCACGAACGCGGTGACCGGCACCGCCGCCACACCGGCGAGGGCGGGCAGGGCCCGGCAGAAGTCCGCAGCGTCCGTGACGCCCAGTGGGGCGGCATCCGCGATCACGAAGTACCCGGCCTCGGGCTGCCCGACCCCGAAGCCCGCCGCCCGCAGGCCCGCGCTCAGCAGATCGCGCTTCTGCCGTAGGACGTCCGCCGCGGTCGCGAAGTACGCATCCGGCAGGCGCAGCCCGGCCGCGATCGCCGGCTGGAACGGGCCCGCGTTCACATAGGTGAGGAACTGCTTCACCGCCGTGATCGCGCTCACCAGCGGTGCCGGGCCGGTCAGCCACCCGACCTTCCAGCCCGTCGTGCTGAATGTCTTGCCGCCGCTGCCGATCGTGATCGTGCGCTCGAAACCGCCCGGCAGGCTCGCCGCTGGCACGTGCGGCACGCCGAAGGTCAGGTGCTCGTAGACCTCATCGGTGACGATGAGCGCGTCGTGCTCGTGCGCGAGCTCGATCACCAGCTCGAGCGTCTCGCGGGGAAGCACCGCCCCGGTCGGATTGTGCGGCGAGTTGAGCAGGATGAGCCGGGTGCGGTCCGTGATCGCGGCCCGCAGATCGTCGGGGTCGGGCTGGAACCCCGGCGCCCGCAGCGGCACGGTGACGAGCCGCGCTTTCGTGTACGCCGTGAGCGCGCCGTACTCGTCGTAGAAGGGCTCGAGCGTGACGACCTCGTCACCCTCGTCGGTGAGCGCGAGCAGGGTCGCCGCGATGGCCTCGGTCGCGCCCGCGGTCACCAGCACCTGGCTGCCCGGGTCGAGGCGGATGCCGTAGAACCGCTGCTGGTGCTCGGCGATCGCCTCGCGCAGCACCGGCATGCCGATGCCCGGCGGGTACTGGTTCAACCCGTCGCTGATCGCCTGTCGAGCCGCCTCGAGCACCTCCGCGGGGCCGTCCTCATCGGGGAACCCCTGCCCCAGGTTGATGGCACCGGTGGCGGATGCGAGGGCCGACATCTCAGCGAAGATGGTCGGCCGCAGCGTGTCGTCGTCGCCGAGCAGCATCGCGCCGCGCGCGGCGCGTTCCCAGGCTCCGGAGACCGACATCGCCGTCGAGCCTAACCCGCGGCGGATGCCCGTTCCCGGGCTTGCGTCATGGTGCTTCATCTCGGGCCGCGTTGGCCGCACCGATGGGCGCGCGCCACCGATTCGTGCCTAATGGTTCATTCCGCTCCCGCCGAGTGCCATTTCGCACGAATCGATGTCCCGTTGCGACATTCGGCGCCGAATCCGCCACATCTGCCGCCCGTCCTCCCCAGCAGGCGACGTTTCCGGCGGAATCGATGAAGGTGTGGACAGGGTCGCCGCGCCGCGGCGAGGTTCGCTACCGTCGCAGCATGCGCGTGTTCGCCGCCCTCGCACTGGTGCTGCTGCTCGCCGGGTGCGTCCCCACCCCGCCGGCTCCGTCGCCCACGCCCGAGGCGTCGAGCACGCCCGTGTTCGCGACGGAGGAGGAGGCGCTCGCGGCGGCGGAGGAGGCGTATGCGGCGTACCAGACGGCCGTCGATGACGCGCTTTCCACGCTGGATGCCGCTGAGCTCGCGGGCGTCGCGACTGATGCTGCACTCCAAGCTGCGGAGGAGTCTGTTGCGTCGTTCGCGGAGAAGCAGCAGCGTCAGGTCGGCCAGTCGAGATTCGACACCGTCAGCCTTGCCCAACATTCGGAACCGCTGCTTCAGATCTATGCCTGCTT
>DATMVL010000245.1:0-17740 GCA_035563175.1 Rhodoglobus sp.
GCTGCTGCTGCGCCGCCCGCCGGGACGCGAGGCCTACCCGGGCGACGTGTTTTACCTGCACTCCCGTCTGCTGGAGCGTTGCGCGAAGCTCTCCGACGAGCTCGGCGCCGGCTCGATGACCGGCCTGCCCATCATCGAGACCAAGGCGAACGACGTCTCGGCGTACATCCCGACCAACGTGATCTCGATCACCGACGGCCAGATCTTCCTGCAGTCGGACCTGTTCAACGCGAACCAGCGTCCCGCGGTCGACGTCGGCATCTCGGTGTCGCGCGTCGGCGGTGACGCTCAGGTGAAGTCGATCAAGTCGGTCTCCGGAACGCTGAAGCTCGAGCTCGCCCAGTACCGCTCGCTCGAGGCCTTCGCGATCTTCGCGAGCGACCTGGATGCCACGTCGCGTCGTCAGCTCGCCCGCGGCGCCCGCCTCACCGAGCTGCTGCGTCAGCCGCAGTACTCGCCGTTCCCCGTCGAGAAGCAGGTCGTCTCGATCTGGGCCGGCACCAACGGCAAGCTCGATGACGTGCCGGTGGAGGACATCCTGCGCTTCGAGTCGGAACTGCACGGCTACCTCGAGCGCAACACCGACATCCTCACCACCATCCGCGACACGAACGTGCTGAACGACGAGACCAAGTCGGCGCTCGACGCCGCGGTGGACCGGTTCAAGTCGGAGTTCACGACCGGCGAGGGCAAGGCGATCAACGCGCCCGGCTCCGAGCAGTTCGAGCAGCTGGAAGACGAGTCCATCGAGCAGGAGCAGATCGTCCGCCAGAAGCGCTGACGATCCCCGACCCGGGTCTCGACAGGCTCGACCACCGAAGCACGACCAGAGAAGGAACAGGCAGGCACACATGGGAGCGCAACTCCGGGTCTACCGGCAGCGGATCCGGGCTGCCCAGACGACGAAGAAGGTCACGCGCGCGATGGAGCTGATCTCCGCCTCGCGCATCCAGAAGGCGCTGCAGCGCGTGAGGGCGTCGTCGCCGTACTCCCGTGCGGTGACGCGCGCGGTCTCGGCGGTCGCGACCTTCTCGAACGTCGATCACATCCTCACCACCGAGCCGGAGAGCATCGACCGCGCCGCGATCGTGATCTTCAGCTCGGACCGCGGACTCGCCGGCGCGTTCAACGCGAACGTGCTGCGCGAGGCCGGTGAGCTGGCCGCACGCCTGCAGTCGCAGGGCAAGGACGTGGTCTACTACCTGGTCGGACGCAAGGCCGCGGGGTACTTCGCGTTCCGTCGGCGGGATGCGGAGCGGATCTGGACCGGGGACACCGACAGCCCCCAGTTCGAGACCGCGCGTGAGATCGGGCAGACCCTGGTCGAGAAGTTCGTGCAGCCGACCAGTGAAGGCGGCGTGGACGAGATCCACGTGGTCTTCAACCGATTCGTCAGCATGCTGACGCAGGAGCCGGAGGTCGTGCGCCTGCTGCCCCTCGAGGTGGTGGAGGGCGTCGAGGCGCCCGAGGCGAACGAGGTGCTGCCGCTGTACGAGTTCGAGCCGGATGTCGGCGACGTGCTCGACGCGCTGCTGCCGGTCTACATCGAGAGCCGCATCTTCAACGCGCTGCTGCAGTCGTCGGCCTCGAAGCACGCGGCCACCCAGAAGGCGATGAAGGCGGCGAGCGACAACGCCGACAAGCTCATCCGCACCTACACCACGCTGGCGAACAACGCCCGCCAGTCCGAGATCACCCAGCAGATTTCCGAGATCGTCGGCGGCGCCGACGCGCTCTCGGCGTAGCAGAACGACAACGAGGAAGAGAGACCATGGCTACCGCAACCAAGCAGGCGCCGGCCGCCACGACCGCCACGGCGAATGTCGGGCGAGTCGCCCGGGTGACCGGTCCGGTCGTCGACATCGAGTTCCCGCACGACTCGATCCCGGGCATCTACAACGCCCTGAAGACCACGATCGTCATCGGCGACGAGTCGACCGAGATCACGCTCGAGGTCGCCCAGCACCTCGGCGACGACCTCGTCCGCGCCATCGCGCTCAAGCCGACCGACGGCGTCGTGCGCGGTCAGGAGGTGCGCGACACCGGTGCCCCGATCTCGGTGCCCGTCGGCGATGTCACCAAGGGCCGCGTGTTCAACGTCACCGGTGAGATCCTCAACGGCGAGCCGGGCGAGACGATCGAGATCGCCGAGCGCTGGCCGATCCACCGCAAGCCTCCGGCCTTCGACCAGCTCGAGTCCAAGACCCAGCTGTTCGAGACCGGCATCAAGGTCATCGACCTGCTCACCCCGTACGTGCAGGGTGGCAAGATCGGCCTGTTCGGCGGCGCGGGCGTCGGCAAGACCGTGCTCATCCAGGAGATGATCCAGCGCGTCGCGCAGGATCACGGTGGTGTGTCGGTGTTCGCCGGCGTCGGCGAGCGCACCCGTGAGGGCAACGACCTCATCGCCGAGATGGAGGAGGCCGGCGTCTTCGACAAGACCGCCCTCGTCTTCGGCCAGATGGACGAGCCGCCGGGAACCCGTCTGCGGGTGGCCCTGTCGGCGCTGACGATGGCGGAGTACTTCCGCGACGTGCAGAAGCAGGACGTGCTGCTGTTCATCGACAACATCTTCCGGTTCACCCAGGCCGGTTCCGAGGTGTCGACGCTGCTCGGCCGCATGCCCTCCGCGGTGGGCTACCAGCCGAACCTGGCCGACGAGATGGGCGTGCTGCAGGAGCGCATCACCTCGACCCGCGGTCACTCGATCACCTCGCTGCAGGCGATCTACGTGCCGGCGGACGACTACACCGACCCGGCGCCGGCGACCACCTTCGCGCACCTCGACGCCACCACCGAGCTCTCGCGTGAGATCGCGTCGCGGGGCCTGTACCCGGCCGTCGACCCGCTGACCTCCACCAGCCGCATCATGGACCCGCGCTACCTGGGCGAGGACCACTACCGCGTCGCGACGAGCGTGAAGGCGATCCTGCAGAAGAACAAGGAGCTGCAGGAGATCATCGCGATCCTCGGTGTCGACGAGCTCTCCGAAGAGGACAAGATCACCGTGTCGCGTGCGCGGCGCATCCAGCAGTTCCTCTCGCAGAACACCTACATGGCGAAGAAGTTCACCGGTGTCGAGGGCTCCACGGTGCCGTTGAAGGACACCATCGAGTCGTTCGACGCCATCGTGAAGGGCGACTTCGACCACGTGGCCGAGCAGGCGTTCTTCAACGTCGGTGCGATCACCGACGTCGAGGAGCAGTGGGCGCGCATCCAGAAGGAGAACGGCTGATCATGGCCGCACTCCAGGTCAGCGTGGTCTCGGCGGACGACGAGGTGTGGTCCGGCGAGGCTCGCCAGATCATCGCCCGCACCACCGAGGGCGAGATCGGCATCCTGCCCGGGCACGAGCCGATCCTCGCGATCCTCGGCGCGGGCGAGGTGCGGGTGACCGGCACGGACGGCACCCTGATCACGGCGAACGCCGAGGACGGGTTCCTCTCGGTCGAGCACGACACGGTCACGATCGTCGCGCGCAACGCCTCGCTCGTCTAGGTTCGGGAACATGCTGATCGCGATGGCCGGCCTGCCGGGGGCGGGCAAGTCGACCCTCGGGCAGGTGCTCGGCGCCCGCCTGGACATCCGCGTGATCTCGGTCGACCCGATCGAGTCCGCCATCCTGCGGGCGGGCATCGGCGCCGACCAGCCCACCGGACTCGCCGCGTACCTGGTCGCCGAGATGCACGCCGAGGGCGCCCTGCAGGGCGGCCGCGACATCATCGTGGACGCGGTCAACGCGGTCGACCCGGCGCGTGAGCAGTGGGTGAACCTGGCGAACCGGTATCAGGAGCCGTTGCGGTTCATCGAGGTGATCTGCTCGGACAAGGAGCTGCACCGTCAGCGCATCGAGGCCCGGGAGCGCACGCTGCCGCACATCGAGCTGACCTGGAACGCGGTCGAGCAGCGGGTCGAGGAGTACGCGGAGTGGAGCGGCCCGTCCGGCGCCGTCCCGCGCATCACCCTCGACTCGGTGGAGCCGCTGGGCGTCAACGTCGAGCGCGCGCTGGCGTTCATCGAGTCCCGGTAGTGCTCCTGCTGCTGCCGCCGTCCGAGACCAAGCGGGACGGCGGGTCCGGCGCGCCGCTGGAGCTCCCAGCGCTGTCGTTCGGCGAGCTGACCGGCGCACGCCGCACCGCGCTCGCGGCGCTGGCGAAGCTGTCGCGCAGCATCCGCAGCTCGTCCGACGCGCTCGGGCTCGGGCCGACGCAGCGCTTCGAGATCGACCGGAATCGTGCGGTGCGCTCGTCGCCGACGATGCCGGCGATCGAGCGCTACACCGGCGTGCTGTACGAGCCGCTGGCCGAGCTGACGGATGCCGAGCGCGCGTTCGCGGCGGGGCACGTCGCGATCGCGTCGGCCCTGTTCGGTCTCGTCGGCTCCGCGGACCCGATCCCGGCGTACCGGCTGTCGCACGACTCCCGGCTGCCGGAGCTCTCGCTGCGCCGGCACTGGCGGGCGCCCGTGTCGGCCGCGGTCGCCGCCCACAACGGGCTCGTGCTCGATCTCCGCTCGGAGTCGTACGCGGCGCTCGGCCCTGCGCCGGATGCGACGTACCTGCGCGTGGTGAGCGAGGGCGAGGGCGGGCGCCGCGTCGCCCTCAGCCACTTCAACAAGCACGCGAAGGGCCAGTTCACGCGCGCCGTGATCGCCGCCGGCATCGTGCACGACGACGTCGACTCGCTGCTCGGCTGGGCGCACGGGCACGGCCTCCGGCTCGAACCCGGGCGGTCCGGCGAGCTCGACCTGGTGGTCTAGCTCCGGCGCGGGGCGCTGCACCCCTGGACGTGATCGTCGACCATGCCGCCGGACTGCATCAACGCGTACATGGTCGTCGGCCCGACGAACCGGAACCCGCGTGCCCGCAGCGCCGTGCTCATCGCGGTCGACTCGGGCGTGACGGCCGGCACCTCGGCGAACGCGGCGGGGCGCGGCCGGGGCGGGGGCGCGAACGACCACATCAGTGCGTCCAGCTCCCCGGCATCCATCGACAGGAGTGCCCTCGCATTGCCGATGGTGGCCTCGATCTTGGCGCGATTGCGGATGATGCGCGCGTCGGCCATCAGCCGCTCGACGTCACCGGCGTCGTAGGCGGCGATGCGCTCCGGATCGAAGCCGTGGAACGCATCGCGGAAGCCCGGCCGGCGGCGCAGGATCGTGATCCAGGACAGCCCGGCCTGGAACCCCTCGAGGCTGAGTTTCTCGAACAGGGGCCGGTCGCCATGCAGCGGCACGCCCCACTCCTCGTCGTGGTACCGGCGGTATTCCGGGTCGGCGCCCGACCAGCGGCAGCGCGCCAGGCCGTCGTCGCCGACGATCAGGTCGGGCGAGCTCACCGGTGCGCGATGCCCTCGTGATCGAGCAGCCACACCTTGGTGGGGATGCCCTCACCGCCCGAGTAACCGGTGATGCGACCATCGCCGGCGAGCACCCGGTGGCAGGGCACGATGATCGGGACGGGATTGGCCCCGACCGCGCCGCCCACGGCGCGCCCCGCGGTGGCGCGACCCGTGCCGAGGCCCAGACTGCCGTACGAGGTCACGCCGCCGAACGGCAGGTCCGAGAGCTGCTGCCACACCGAACGCTGGAAGTCGGTGCCGCGCAACCGCACGGGCAGCTCGAAGTCGCGCCGCCGGCCCGCGAAGTACTCCTCGAGCTGGGCGACGGCGGTGTCGAGCAGCTCGTTGCGGTGCTCCGGCAGCCCCTGCCAGGGCAGGGTGCCGGCGCGTTCGATGGCGAGCCCGGTGATGGCCTCGCCGTCGTCGCTGACGACCTCGATGCGGCCGATCGGCGAATCGATCCGGGCGACGTACGCCGGCGCCGCGAGGGCGGTGATCGTGCTGGTCATGCGGACCAGGTTAGCCGCGGCCGCCGACCCCGACCGGCGGATTTCGGACATGGGGGAGAGCGCGGCGCGATCGGGGGAAGATGGGGGGATGAGCATCGAATTCCGCACCCTCGGCGTGCAGGGCCCCCGCGTCTCGACCATCGGCCTCGGCTGCAACAACTTCGGTCGCGAGGGCACCCGCACGCAGACCCAGGAGGGCACCACGGCCGTGATCGACGCGGCCCTCGAGCTCGGCGTGACGCTGCTCGACACGGCGGACATGTACGGGCGCACGAAGAGCGAGGAGTACATGGGGGTGGCGCTGCGGGGCCGCCGCGACCGGGTGCTCATCGCGACGAAGTTCGGGCACAGCGACGTCGACCTCGGCATCGCCCCCGGCGCCGCTAAGGGGTCGCGCGAGTACATCCGCGAAGCCGTCGAGGGGTCGCTGCGCCGGCTGCAGACCGATCGCATCGACCTCTACCAGCAGCACACGCCCGACCCCTCGACGCCGATCGAGGAGACCATCGCGGCGCTCGAGGAGCTGGTGCAGGAGGGCCGGATCCGCTACTACGGGCATTCGAACTTCACGGCCGAGCAGATCACGGACGCCGCGGCCACCGCAGCGCGGATGGGCGTGACCGGCTTCGTGTCGGCCCAGAACCACTACAGCCTCGTCGCCCGTGAGGTGGAGCTGGATGTGCTGCCCGCGGTGGTCGACCACGGCCTCGGCTTCCTGCCCTACTTCCCGCTCGCGAACGGCCTGTTCACCGGCAAGTTCAGCCGCACCGAGCGCCCGGCGGACACCCGCATCGCGCGGCAGCGGCCCGAGGTCGCGGAGAACGCGCCGTGGGATGCGATCGAGGCGTTCGAGCGGTTCTGCGCCGACCGGGGCGTCACGATCCTCGAGGGGACCTTCGGCTGGCTGCTCGCCCAGCCCGCGCTGTCGAGCGTGATCGCGGGAGCGTCGCGACCCGAGCAGCTGGTGCAGAACGCCGCGGCGGCGACCGCGTGGACGCCGACCGCGGAGGAGGTCGCCGAGATCGGGCGCATCTTCGCCTGAGGTTGACTGAGTGAGCACTCACTCCGTACGCTGGGCGGCGTGACGGAGACGAGCGGGCGGGCCCGGCCGATGGACGTCGAGGCGCGCCGCGACATGATCATCGGCATCGTCACGCCGCTGCTGCTCGAGCACGGCACGGCCGTCACCTCCCGTCAGATCGCCGAGGCGACCGGCCTCGCCGAGGGCACCATCTTCCGCGCCTTCGGCGACAAGGAGAGCCTGATCGAGGCGGTGCTCGACCGGTACTACGACCCGCAGACCGTCTACACGGCGCTGCGGGCGATCCCCGCCGACCTGCCGCTCGACGAGCTCGTGCTGTGCATCCTGCAGGTCGTCACGGAGCGCGTCCGCTCGGTCGTCCGCATGGTGTCGGCGATGGGCGGCCGTCGCCCGCCCGAGCAGGAGCACCAGGAGCAGCACATCGTCGAGGCGCTGCTCGAACCGCACCGCGAGCACCTGCGCGTGCCGCCGGCGCGAGTCGTCGACCTCATCCGCATCATGGCCTTCTCGGCGGCGTTCCCGGCGCCGACCACCGTCGACCCCCTCACCCCGGTCGATCTGACCGACCTCCTCATGAACGGAGTGCTGCGCTGATGCTGCCCAGACTCATCCTGCGTTTCCTGCGACCGCACTGGCCCCTGGTCGTCGGCGTGATCGTGTTCCAGCTCGCGCAGTCCATCGCGAACCTGTACCTCCCGGCGCTGAACGCCGACATCATCGACGACGGCATCGCGGTCGGCGACACCGGCGTCATCGTGCGGCTCGGCATCGTCATGCTCGGCATCACCCTCCTGCAGATCGCGGCCGCGATCGTGGCCGTGTACTTCGGGGCGAAGGCGGCCATGGCGCTCGGCCGCGACATCCGCTCCGCCGTCTTCGACCGCGTGGCCGCGTTCTCGGAGCAGGAGGTCTCGCGCTTCGGCGCCCCGTCGCTGATCACGCGCACCACCAACGACGTGCAGCAGGTGCAGATCCTCGTGCTGATGTCGCTGACCCTGCTCGTCTCCGCCCCGATCCTCGCGATCGGCGGCGTGGTGATGGCGCTGCAGCAGGATGTCGAGCTGTCCTGGCTGATGGCGGTCGCGATCCCGGTGCTCCTCCTGGCCATCGGCGCGATCATCGTCCGGATGGTGCCGCTGTTCCGGCTCATGCAGGAGCGCATCGACCAGGTGAACCGGGTGCTGCGCGAGCAGCTCACCGGCATCCGCGTCATCCGCGCGTTCGTGCGCGAGGATCTGGAGACGCAGCGCTTCGAGCGGGCCAACGTCGACGTGACGCAGACGGCGCTGCAGGCCGGGCGCCTGTTCGCCCTGGTCTTCCCGGTCGTGATGCTGGTGATGAACGTCGCCAGCGTCGCGGTGCTCTGGTTCGGCGCGTACCGGGTCGAGGCCGGGGCGATGGAGATCGGGGCGCTCACCGCGTTCCTGACCTACCTCATCCAGATCCTCATGGCGGTGATGATGGCGACGTTCATGGCGATCCTCATCCCGCGTGCTGCGGTGTCCGCCGACCGCATCGGCGAGGTGCTGGCGACGGAGTCGTCCGTGGTGCCACCCGCGCAACCGGTGACGACCCTCGTCGACGACCGCGGCCTCGTGGAGTTCGACCGCGTGACCTTCGCCTACCCGGGGGCGGATGCGCCGGTGCTGCGCGAGATCAGCTTCGTCGCCCGGCCCGGGCAGACGACCGCCATCATCGGCAGCACCGGGTCGGGCAAGTCCACCCTGGTGAACCTCCTGCCGCGGCTGTTCGACGCCACCGGCGGGTCGGTGCGCGTCGGCGGTGTGGACGTCCGCGAGCTCGATCCGGATGTGCTGTGGGCGCGCATCGGCCTGGTGCCCCAGCGGGCGTTCCTCTTCAGCGGCACCGTCGCATCCAACCTCCGCTACGGCGACCCGGACGCCACCGACGACGAACTGTGGACCGCGCTCGAGATCGCGCAGGCCGCCGACTTCGTGCGCGAGCTGCCCGAGCAGCTCGAGGCGCCGATCGCCCAGGGCGGCACGAACGTCTCGGGCGGGCAGCGTCAGCGCCTGGCGATCGCGCGCGCGCTGGTGAAGCGCAGCGAGATCACCGTGTTCGACGACTCGTTCTCGGCGCTGGACACGGCGACGGATGCCCGGCTGCGCGCCGCGCTCGCCGCGAGCACCGCCGACACCACGTCGATCATCGTGGCGCAGCGCGTCTCGACCATCGTCGACGCCGACCAGATCCTGGTGCTGGAGGACGGTGAGCTCGTCGGCGCCGGCACCCACGACGAGCTGCTGGCGAGCTCGGAGACCTATCGCGAGATCGTCGACAGCCAGCTCAAGGCGGAGGAGGCGGCATGAGCGCCACCACGGAGGAGAAGCCGGCGACCCCGCGTCGCGGCCCCGGCGGCGGCGGCCCGATGGGCGGCATGGGCATGCCGGTGGAGAAGTCGAAGCGGTTCGGCCCGTCCGCGAAGCGGCTGCTCGGCCGGCTGAAGCCGCACCGCGGCGGTCTCGCCGTCGTGCTCCTGTTCGCCGTGCTCGGTGTCGCGCTCACCGTGATCGGGCCGCGGCTGCTGGGCGATGCGACCGACCTCATCTTCGAGGGCGCCATCTCGCGCCAGCTGCCGGCCGGGGTCACGCAGGATCAGGTGGTCGAGCAGCTGCGCGCCGCGGGCGACGACCAGCAGGCCGACTTCATCGCCGGGATGACGCTGACCCCGGGTCAGGGCATCGACTTCGCCGCGCTGCAGATGCTGCTCGGCGTGGTGCTCGTCGTCTACGTGCTCTCGTCGGTGTTCACCTGGCTGCAGGGCTACGTGCTGAACGGCATCGTGCAGCGGGTGGTGTACCGGCTGCGTGAGGAGGTCGAGGAGAAGATCGACCGGCTGCCGCTGCGCTACTTCGATCGCATGCCCCGCGGCGAGCTGCTCAGCCGGGTCACCAACGACGTCGACAACGTCGGGCAGTCGCTGCAGCAGACCCTGAGCCAGGTCATCACGAGCCTGCTCACCGTCATCGGCGTGCTGGCGATGATGTTCTGGATCTCGCCCGTGCTCGCGCTCATCGCACTGGTCACGATCCCGCTGACGCTGCTCATCACCGCGCTGATCGCCACGCGCTCGCAGAAGCTGTTCGTGGCGCAGTGGACCCGCACCGGTGCCCTCAACGCCCAGATCGAGGAGGCCTACTCCGGCCACGCCCTCGTGAAGGTCTTCGGCCGGCACCGCGAGGTCGCGCGGCGCTTCGCCGACGAGAACGACGAGCTGTTCCGGGCCAGCTTCGGCGCGCAGTTCGTGAGCGGCATCATCATGCCCGCGATGATGTTCGTCGGGAACCTGGTGTACGTCGCCATCGCGGTGGTCGGCGGCCTGTTCGTCGCGAACGGCTCGATGACGCTCGGCGCGGTGCAGGCGTTCATCCAGTACTCCCGCCAGTTCACCCAGCCGCTCAGCCAGCTCGGCTCCATGGCCGCCCTGCTGCAGTCCGGCGTCGCGTCCGCGGAGCGGGTGTTCGAGCTGCTCGACGAGCCGGAGCAGTCGCCCGACCCGTCGCCGGCGGCGACGCCCGGGCCGGTCACCACCGGTCGCATCGCGTTCGAGGACGTGTCGTTCAGCTACGACCCCGAGAAGCCGCTCATCGAGCACCTCTCGCTGGTCGCCGAGCCGGGGCAGACGGTCGCGATCGTCGGGCCGACGGGCGCCGGCAAGACGACGCTGGTGAACCTCATGATGCGCTTCTACGAGCTCGACGGCGGCCGCATCACGCTCGACGGGGTCGACATCGCGGCGATGGCCCGCGACGACCTGCGCTCCCGCATCGGCATGGTGCTGCAGGACACCTGGCTGTTCGCGGGCACGATCCGCGACAACATCCGCTACGGGCGCCCGGACGCGACGGAGGAGGACATCCTCGAGGCCGCGCGCGCCGCGTACGTCGACCGCTTCGTGCATTCGCTGCCGGAGGGCTACGACACGGTGCTCGACGACGAGGGCGGCAACGTGTCGGCCGGCGAGAAGCAGCTGCTCACGATCGCCCGCGCCTTCCTGGCCCGGCCGGGGCTGCTCATCCTCGACGAGGCGACCAGCTCGGTCGACACCCGCACCGAGGTGCTGGTGCAGCAGGCGATGAAGGCGCTGCGCGCCGATCGCACGAGCTTCGTCATCGCGCACCGGTTGTCGACCATCCGCGACGCCGATCTCATCCTGGTGATGGAGTCGGGCGCGATCGTCGAGCAGGGCACGCACGAGCAGCTGCTTGCGGCGGGCGGCGCATACGCGGCGCTGGTGCGCGCGCAGTTCGCGGCTCCCGTGGAGCAGCCCGAGCAGACCTAGCCCGCCGGCTGTTCCTCGCGGGGCTGGATGTTGATGCTCGCGTTGAGCTCGTCGACCTCGGCGTTGAGCTCCTCGAGCTGCGCGACCAGGCCGGCGTGCTCGTCGGCGCGGGCCTGGATCGACGCGAACAGCGCATCCAGCTCAGCCTGGCGCTCCTCGAAGCCGGCGACCTCGCGGTCGTACTGCGACTGGCTGCGCACCTGACCGGACTGCACGCGGTCGTTGAACTCGAGGATGTCGGCGTTCAGCTGGTCGTAGCCGCCGTTGTAGGCCGCGTAGTCGGCGTCGATCGAGGCGGTGAGCTCGTCGAGCTGCACGATGAGCGCGTCGATGGCCGCCTGCTGCTGCAGGAACACCGCGTTCGACGCCTCGTGGAGCTCGACCACCTTGCTGCGGTCGGCGAAGTAGCGGGCGTAGTGCGCCTCGAGCTCCGGATCGAGGTCGCCGTACTCGGTGCCGATGATCGAGTGCAGCTCGTTGGCGCGCTGGCCCGGCTCGCGCGCATCGTAGAAGGCGAGCGTCTCGGCGAGGTGCTCGTCGTCGGCGCGCCGGGCGACCTCGGCCTCGAGCAGCTCACCCAGCCGCTTCCGCTCGTCGGCGCCCAGCCGGTCCCACGCCGCATGCAGCATCTCGTGCGCGGCGACGACCTCCTCCATGCCGTCCAGACGATCGTCGGTCACGTCGAACAGGTGGATGGTGCGGTCGGCGTGCAGGTAGCAGCCGAGCACGCCGACGTCCTCGGAGCCGGACGAGCACAGTTCGTCGAACTCCTCGCCGGAGGCGATCGAGGGTCGGCTGGCGTAGAACAGGAACCGCCCCTCGTCGGTCATCGCCGTCCGGTCGGCGTAGCGGGCGATCTCGGCGTTCGGCTCGTACTGCCAGACGGCGAGCTGGTCGGCGACGCGCTGCGGGTTCGCGGCGAGCAGCCCGGCCGCCGTGAGCATGATCAGGATGAGCCCGGTGGCGACGGCGGGGACGGCGATGCGGCCGCGCCGGGGGACCGGCGGTGCGTCGGTTCCCGGGGTGCTCACCGGGCAACCCTAACCGGGGTTGCCTCGGGTATCGTCGTGAGGCTCCCGGCCGCGGCGTCAGTGCCCGACGAGAGGGGCCATCAGCTTGGCGGCGACCGACGGCCGTCCCGTGAGGCGCTCCTCCGCATCCGCCGCCTGCATGGCGAGCAGTCCGGCGTTGGCGCCGGCGAACCGCAGCGGCTCGGGCTCCCAGCGGGGCGAGCGGTGCTGCACCCACGGCAGGTGCATGAGATCGCTGTCGGTGCCGGTGATCAGGTCCGCGAGGGTGCGGCCGGCGAGGTTGGTGGTGCTGAGGCCGTCGCCGACGTAGCCGCCGGCTGAGCCGATGCGGGTCGTCGGGTCGAAGCGCACGGAGGCGTGCCAGTCCCGCGGCACGCCGAGCGGACCGCCCCAGGTGTGCGTGACGGCGACGTCGCGAAGCGGGGGGAAGAGGTCGAGCAGTGCTCGGCGGAGGTGCGCGAAGACATGCGGCACCCGGTCGTACCCCGGCTCGATCGCGCTGCCCCAGTGGTACCGGGCGCCGCGACCGCCGAACGCGATCCGGTCGTCGGCGGTGCGCTGCCCGTAGACCAGCAGGTGCCGGTAGTCGGTGAAGGTGCGCCCGTGGGGGATGCCCAGCTCATCCCACACCGCGGCCGGCAGCGGCTCGGTCGCGATCATGAGCGAGTACAGCGGCAGCACGTCGCGACGGGTCTGCTGCAGCGCCGCGCCGTACCCCTCGAGGGCGACGATGACCGTGTCGGCTCGCACGGTGCCGCGGTCCGTGTGCACCCGGCCCGGCGACCACGAGGTGACCGCGGTGCGCTCGAGGATCGACACGCCCCGCGACTCGAGCGCCCGCGCCAGGCCGCGGACGAGCTTCGCCGGGTGGATGCGGGCGCAGGCGGCGTCGAGCGTCGCCCCGAGCGCTCCGTTGGGCTGCGCTCCCAGCAGCTCGACCTCGTCGACGCCGTACCGGGCGGCCTCGGTCACCTCCGCCCGCGCTGCGGCCAGCTGCACCGGCGAGCGGGCGTACGCGATCGTGCCGGCCTTCGCCCAGTCGATGTCCAGGCCCGCGGCGGTCGCCTGCCGCCCGACCTCGTCGACCGTCGCGATCATGGCCCGGCGCATGGCGAGGGCGGCCTCGCGGCCGTGCCGCCGCTCGAGCGACGCGGTCGACCGGGGGAACAGCGCGCTGCACCACCCGCCGTTGCGCCCGCTCGCGCCGAAGCCGACGATCTCGCGCTCCAGCACGGCGATCGACAGCGCGGGGTCGCGCTGCAGCAGGTACCACGCCGTCCAGAGGCCGGTCAGGCCGCCGCCGATGATCGCGACGTCGACCTCGCGGTCACCGTCGAGCGCGGGGCGCGGGGTGAGGTCGTCCGGCACGGTGTCGTGCCAGAACGAGAGCTGCCGGTAGTCGTCGGATCTCATGGGGCGACCCTCACCGTGCTCTGCACCACGCGGTGCGAGCGCCGGCGGGAGAGGATGACGTCATGCCCATCATCCAGGCGGCTCTTCGCCCTGCTCCTCGCACGAGCGTGCCTCGCACCGTGAGCCGGATCGCGCTGGGCGCGGCGCTGCTGCTCGCCGGCCTCGCGCACCTCACGGTCGCCCGGCGCGAGTTCCAGGCCCAGGTGCCGCCGTGGCTGCCGATCCCGCCGGACACGGTGGTGGTGCTGTCGGGCATCGTGGAGATCTCGCTGGGCGGTGCGCTGATCGTGCTGGGCCGCTGGAGGATCCCGATCGGATGGATCGTCGCGGCATTCTTCGTCGCGGTCTTCCCCGGCAACATCGCCCAGTACGTGGAGCAGCGCGACGCGTTCGGGCTCGACACCGACGCTGCGCGACTCGCCCGGCTGCCGTTCCAGTTCCTGCTGATCGCGGCGGCGCTCTGGACGACGGCGGCGTGGCGGGACCGACGCCGGCTGCTGGGCTGACGCCCGCCGCGCGGGCTCCCGACGCACCGGGGAACTCAGAGCCGCGACCACGCCTCGGTCAGCACGCCGCGCAGGATGCCCTCGATCTCGTCGAACTCGGCCGGCCCGATGGTGAGCGGCGGCGCGAGCTGGATGACGGGATCGCCGCGGTCGTCGGCCCGGCAGTACAGGCCGGCGTCGAACAGCGCCTTGGAGAGGAACCCGCGCAGCAGCCGCTCCGACTCGTCGTCGTCGAAGGTCTCCTTGGTGTCCTTGTCCTTGACCAGCTCGATGCCGAAGAAGTAGCCGTCGCCGCGCACGTCGCCGACGATCGGCAGGTCCTTCAACCGCTCGAGCGCCGACCGGAACAGCGGCGAGTTCTGCTTGACGTTCTCGACCAGCTTCTCCTCGGCGAAGATGTCGAGATTCGCCAGCGCCACGGCGGCGGAGACGGGATGCCCGCCGAAGGTGTACCCGTGGTAGAACGCGGTGCTGCCGTGCCGGAACGGCTCGTAGATGCGGTCGCTCACGATGGTCGCGCCGATGGGGGAGTACCCGCTGGTCATCCCCTTCGCGCAGGTGATCATGTCGGGCTGGAAGCCGTAGGTGGTGGAGGCGAACATGTCGCCGATGCGCCCGAAGCCGGTGATGACCTCGTCGGCGACGAGGAGCACGTCGTACGCGTCGCAGATCTCGCGCACCCGCTGGAAGTACCCGGGCGGGGGCGGGAAGCATCCGCCGGAGTTCTGCACCGGCTCCAGGAACACGGCGGCCACGGTGTCCGGACCCTCGAACAGGATCATCTCCTCGATCCGGTTCGCGGCCCACAGCCCGAAGGCCTCGAGGTCGTCGGCCGGCCCGCCCATCTCGGCCGCGCGGTAGAAGTTCGTGTTGGGCACCCGGAACCCACCCGGGGTCACCGGCTCGAACATCGCCTTCATCGCCGGGATGCCGGTGATCGCGAGCGCCCCCTGCGGGGTGCCGTGATAGGCGACCGCTCGCGAGATCACCTTGTGCTTGGTGGGCTTGCCCTGCAGCTTCCAGTAGTACTTGGCCAGCTTGAAGGCGGTCTCGACCGCCTCGCCGCCGCCGGTGGAGAAGAACACCCGGTTGAGGTCGCCGGGTGCGAGGTCGGCCAGACGGTCGGCCAGCTCGATGGCCGAGGGATGCGCGTACGACCAGATCGGGAAGAACGCGAGCTCCTCGGCCTGTCGCGCCGCGACCTCCGCCAGCCGCCTCCGGCCGTGGCCGGCGTTGACCACGAACAGGCCGGAGAGCCCGTCGAAGTACCGCTTGCCGGTGGAGTCCCAGATGTGGTGTCCCTGCCCCTTCACGATGATCGGGGCGCCGTGCTCCTCCAGCACCGACTGCCGGGCGAAGTGCATCCACAGATGGTCCTTCGCCTTCTGCTGCAGGGCGCTGTCGTCGAAGGTGGTGACGGGCTGCTCGGTGACGGTCATGGTTCCTCTTACCTCGTTCCCCAGTTGTAGAACTGCTTGTGCAGCCGCAGATAGACGAACGTCTCGGTCGACTGCACGCCGTCGATGGCGCGGATGCGCTTGTTCAGCAGCTCGATCAGGTCGTCGTCGTTCTCGCACACGACCTCCGCCAGGATGTCGAAGCTGCCGGCGGTGAGCACGACGTAGTCGACGGCGGGCAGGGCGCTGAGCTGCTCCGCGACGGCGGTGGTGTCGCCGGAGACCCGGACGCCGATCATCGCCTGCCGGTAGAAGCCGAGCTGCATCGGGTCGGTGACGGCCACGACCTGCATGACGCCGGAGTCGGTGAGCTTCTGCACGCGCTGGCGCACGGCGGCCTCGCTGAGGCCGACGGCCTTGCCGATCTCGGCGTACGAGCGCCGGCCATCCTCCTGCAGCTGCTCGATGATCCGCTTGCTCACCTCGTCGAGCTGAAGCGGCTTGGCGCCGGGGCGCGCTGCGGGGCTCATGGTCCGATTCTGTCAGCGCATGCCGTGGCTCACAAGCGATTCCGCATCCTGAGCGGCTGAACGCCACGGAATCGGTAGGACGGGGGCCGCCGGACGCGAGATAGCATCGGCTCATGGCGCAGCTGCGGAACTTCATCAACGGCGAGTACGTCGACGCGAGAGGCGATGAGGCCTTCGACGTCGTGGATCCGGCGACCGAGGAGGCGTACGCCACCTCGCCGGTGAGCGGCGAAGCCGACGTCGACGCCGCGTTCGGGGCCGCCGCGGCGGCGTTCGAGACCTGGGGCGAGACCACGCCGTCCGAGCGGCAGCTCGCGCTGTTCCGCATCGCCGACGAGATGGAGCGGCGGGCGCAGGAGTTCGCCGATGTCGAGTCGAAGGACACCGGCAAGATCCGCGGCAGCCTGGTCGACGACGAGATCCTGGTGTCGGTCGACCAGATCCGCTTCTTCGCGGGCGAGGCCCGCCACCTGCAGGGCATGTCGGCCGGCGAGTACATGAAGGACCACACCTCCTTCATCCGCCGGGAGCCGATCGGCGTCGTCGGTCAGGTCACCCCTTGGAACTACCCGCTCAACATGGCGGTGTGGAAGGTCGCGCCCGCCATCGCCGCCGGCAACACCACGGTGCTGAAGCCGTCCGACACCACTCCGAGCTCGACGCTGCTGTTCGCCGAGATCGCCGCCGAGTTCCTGCCGCCGGGGGTGTTCAACGTCATCACCGGCGACCGCACCACCGGCGCGCGGATGATCGAGCACCGCACGCCGCAGATGGTGTCCATCACCGGGTCGGTGCGAGCCGGCATGGAGGTGGCGCGCGCCGCATCCGCCGACCTCAAGCGCGTGCATCTCGAACTCGGCGGCAAGGCCCCGGTCGTGGTCTGGGACGACGCCGACCTCGCGGCCGCCGCCGAGGGGATCGGCGGAGCCGGCTACTTCAACGCCGGGCAGGACTGCACCGCGGCGACGCGGGTGCTCGTGCACGAGGACGTGCACGACGAGTTCGTCGCGGAGCTGGTGAAGTGGGCCAAGGTCAACGCGCGCACCGGAGCGCCGGACGAGGACGTGTACTTCGGCGCCCTGAACAACTCGGAGCAGTTCGCGCGCGTCTCGGACATGGTGGGCGCGCTGCCCGCCCACGCCGAGGTGGTGCTCGGGGGGTCACGCCAGGGCTCGAGGGGCTACTTCTTCGAGGCCTCGGTCGTCACCGGGCTGCGGCAGGAGGACGAGGCGATCCAGAACGAGATCTTCGGCCCGGTCATCACCGTGCAGAAGGTGAGCAGCGAGGAGCAGGCGCTGCGGTACGCCAACGGCGTGCAGTACGGCCTGTCGTCGAGCGTCTGGACCACCGATCACGCCCGCGCGATGCGCTTCGCCAAGCACCTCGATTTCGGGTGCGTGTGGATCAACACGCACATCCCCATCGTGGCGGAGATGCCGCACGGCGGCTTCAAGCACTCCGGCTACGGCAAGGACCTGTCGTCGTACGGGTTCGAGGACTACACGCGCGTGAAGCACGTCATGAGTTACATCGGCTGAGGGCGATGGAACTCATGACCGGACCAGCACAGCATGTCGCCGACGGAGTCGGCAGTTACATCGGCTGAGGGCGATGGAACTCATGACCGGACCAGCACAGCATGTCGCCGACGGAGTCGGCAGTTACATCGG
>DATMVL010000246.1:0-3271 GCA_035563175.1 Rhodoglobus sp.
GGGTCGGGTGCGACCCCGGAGGCGCCGCTCGCCAGCAGCGACACCTGGTCGTTCGTCGACATGCAGCCGTCGGAGTCGAGCCGGTCGAAGCTGACCCGGGTCGCCTCGCGCAGCATGCGGTCCAGCTGGTCGGGACTCAGCACCGCGTCCGTGGTGAGCACGACGAGCATGGTCGCGAGCCCGGGCGCGAGCATGCCGGCGCCCTTCGCCATGCCGCCGATCATCCAGCCGTCGCCGTGGAAGCTCGAGTCCTTCGGCACGGTGTCGGTCGTCATGATGGCGCGCGACGCGTCGCCGCCGCCGTCCTCGTGCAACGCCGGTACCGCAGCCTGGACCCCCGCCAACAGCTTGTCGAGCGGCAGCTGCTCGCCGATGAGCCCGGTCGAGCACACCAGCACGTCGCCGGCCGAGACGCCGAGCGCCTCGCCGACCGCCTCGGCCGTGGCGTGGGTGGTCTGGAAGCCCTGCGCGCCGGTGAAGCAGTTCGCACCGCCGCTGTTGAGCACGATCGCGCTCACCGTGCCGTCGGCGATCACCTGCTTCGACCACAGGATCGGGTTCGCCTGCGCGCGGTTGCTGGTGAACACGGCCGCGGCGTGCTGCAGCGGTCCGCGGTTCACCACGAGGGCGAGGTCGAGGGCGCCGCTGCTCTTGAGGCCGGCCGCGACGCCGGCGGCCTCGAATCCCGCCGGTGCCGTCACGGTCACGGTGCCACCCCATCCATGCTGAGTCCCATCGTCTCCGGCAGGCCGAGCGCGAGGTTCGCCGATTGGATCGCCGCCCCCGCCGTGCCCTTGCCCAGATTGTCGAGCGCGCTGATCGCCACGACCCGGCCGGCGGCCTCGTCGATCGCGAGGCCGATGTGCACGGCGTTCGAGCCGATCGTGTCGGCGACGCGCGGCATGGTGCCTCCGGGCAGCAGGTGCACGAACGGCTCGTCCGCGTACGCCGTCGCCCACGCCTCGCGCGCCTGCTCGGCGGTGCCGGTCAGCCGTGCCGTGGACGTCGCCAGGATGCCCCGGCTCATCGGCACCAGCACCGGCGTGAACGAGATGCTCACGTCGGCCGCACCCGCCAGCCGCAGGTTCTGCCGGATCTCCGGGTTGTGCCGGTGCCCGCCTCCGACGCCGTACGCCGACGCGGAGCCCATGATCTCGGCGGCCAGCAGGTCGGTGCGCAGGCTCTTGCCCGCGCCCGACGGTCCGACGGCGAGCACGCTCACCAGGTCGGTCGCCTCGATGACGCCGGCCGCGATCCCCGGGGCCAGCCCCAGTGTGATGGCGGTCACGTTGCAGCCCGGCACGGCGACGCGCTTGGAGCCCCGCAGCACCGTCCGCTGGTCGGCGAGCTCGGGCATCCCGTAATCCCAGGCGCCGAAGAACTCGCCTCCGTAGAACTGCGCCCAGTCCGCCTCGTCGGTCAGCCGGTGATCGGCCCCGCAGTCCACGACGAGCGTGTCGGCGGGCAGCTGGGCGGTCACCTCACCCGACTTGCCGTGCGGCAGGGCGAGGAACACCACATCGTGTCCCGCGAGCACCTTCGGCTCGGTGGGCTGCAGCGTGAGGTGCGCGAGCGAGCGCAGGTGCGGCTGCAGCTGCTCGAGGCGCTGGCCGGCGTTCGAGTGCGCGGTGACGGTGGTGACGGTGAACTCCGGATGCGCGGAGAGGAGCCGCAGGAGCTCCCCACCGGCATACCCGCTGGCGCCGGCGACGGCGACCGAGTACGACATGCTCTGCCTTCTGACGGATGGCCTTTCGGCCGCGGACGGGACGGTCGGGGCGGCGGCGTGCACGGATGGCCTCGTGGGCCGAACGTGGACGTCGCCTAGGAACGTCGCTCGTCGGTGCCGCGTCGACGCAGCACGGAGCGCAGCGCGATGCGCGCGTCGGTGGTGCGGAGGCCGGTCACGGGCCCAGCGTACTGCACCGCCGCGCGAGGCCGCCAATCCTGTCGACGGCGCCCGTCCCCTGGTTAGCGTGAAGAGCATGGCTGACTACTCCGCACTGCTCCAGCACATCCCGGTCGACGACATCGCCAAGCAGCTCGGCGTGCCCGAGAGCACGGCGAAGAGCGCGGTCGAGGCGGCCATCCCCGCGATCATCGGCGGCATGGCGGCGAACGCGAAGGACGAGAAAGGCGCGAGGTCGCTCGAGGGCGCGCTGCAGAAGCACCGCGGCGTCTCGCCGAAGAAGACGCGCGTCGCCGACATCGACACCGACGACGGGCGGAAGATCGTGCGCAACGTCTTCGGCGCGAAGCAGGGGGACGTCTCGAACGCGGTCGCGAAGACCGGCAAGGGCGACGTCACCAAGGACCTGATCGACAGGGTGCTGCCGATCATCGCGCCCATCGTGATCGCGTGGGTCGCATCCAAGCTCACGAAGAAGGAGCCGACGGAGAACCCCGGCGCTTCCGGCGGCGGCATCGGCGATCTGCTCGGCGGGCTGCTGGGCGGCGACTCCGGTGGCGGCGGTGACCTGCTCGGCGGCGTGCTGGGCGGGCTGCTCGGTGGCGGTCGCAAGGGCTGACGCCCTCCGGGTCTCGTTCCGCGCCACGAAGGTGTTTCCGCGCCGCATCTTTCTCGCGCGGAACCACGTTCGTGGCGCGCGGACCCTTCGGGCGGCCGGCCCCGGCTCGCCGATTCGGTTCAGAGCGCGACGCGCCGTGGCGAGCACCGCCGGAACCGGCGCGTCGCGCCCTCAACCGAATCCGTGGGCCCCGTGGGCGACCGGAACCGCTACTCGCGCGGCACGGCGCCGAAGCGCTCGGCCGCGAGGGCGGTCGCGGCCTGCTTCGCGGCGGTCGCCTCGGCGGCGGTGAGCGTGCGGTCGGCGGCCCGGAAGCGCAGCGCGAAGGTCAGCGACCTGCTGCCATCCGGGATGCCAGCCCCGCGGTAGTCGTCGATCAGCGCGACATGCTCCAGCAGTTCGCCCCCGCCCTCGAGCAGCACGGCCTGCAGCTCGCCGGCGCGCACGGACTGCGACACCACGAGCGACACGTCCTGGGTCGCGGCCGGCATCGAGGCGATCGGCGTCGCGGGCTTGGACTCCGCGGCCGACGCGATCAGGGCATCCAGGTCGAGCTCCACGACGGCGACCACGCGCGGGAGGTCGAGCTCGAGCGCGAGCGCCGGCAACAGCTCGCCGGCCCAGCCGACGTGCTCGCCGTTGCTGCGCAGCTCGGCGGTGCGGCCCGGGTGCAGCGCCTGGTGCGCGCCGGGCACGATCTCGAGTGGAGCGGACACGACCGCGGCGACGTGGCGGGCGACGTC
>DATMVL010000247.1:0-3560 GCA_035563175.1 Rhodoglobus sp.
GGCGGCGGCCGGGCTGCCGCTGCCCGCGGTGGTGGTGAGCGCCGAGGACGTGCCGGTCGGCAAGCCCGACCCGGCGCCGTACCTGCTCGCCGCGGACCGCCTCGGGGTGGACCCTGCCGACTGCCTCGTGTTCGAGGATGCCGTGGCCGGGATGCGCTCCGGACTCGCCGCGGGCGCCCGGGTCGTGCTCATCGGGGACGCCGTACCGGATGACGCGGCCCTGCCGCGCATCCCCGACTACGCCGGGGTGAGCGTGCTCACCGCCGGCGACGTCGTCGAACTCGAGTTGTGACGGACCGCCGGATCAGTCGAACAGCTCGCTGAGCCAGTTCTCCTTCTTCTTGCGGTACGGCTGCTGCTGGTAGCCGTAGCCGCGATCCCCGTATCCGCGGTCCCGGTCGCCGTACTGCGGAGCCGGCGGCTGCTGATATGCGGGGGCCTGCGGCTGCGCCGGCTGCTGGAACTGCGCGGTCGCGGCGGGCGCACCGGTGCCGGCGCGCTCGATGATCTTGTCGAGCTCACCGCGGTCGAGCCACACACCGCGGCACTGCGGGCAGTAGTCGATCTCGATGCCGCTGCGCTCGCTCATGATCAGGGTCGCGTCGTCGTTGGGACACTTCATGGCCACATCATCCCGACGCCCCCTGGGAGAGTGCCGTCAGGCCGGGATGCGCCCGGAGGGTGCCACCGGTCGGAGTTCGGCCAACCCGGCCTCGAGCATCAGCGCGAGATCGCGCAGCGTCGCGACGTCGACATCCTCGGCCCGTCGCGGGGCGGGATCGAACAGGCACAGCGCGCCGATCGGCTCGCCCTCCGGGCCGCGGACCGGGTGACCCGCGTAGAAGCGGACCATGCGCTCGGTGTGCACGAACGGGTTCCCCGCGAACCGGGCGTCGTGCAGCGCGTCGCCGATGATCAGCGGGGCGCCCGCCCGCAGCGCGATGTCGCAGAAGCCGAGCTCGCGCGGCACCTCGTCGAGGTCGAAGCCCGAGCGCGACTTGAACCACTGCCGGCCGCCGTGCACCACGCTGAAACCCGCGGACGCCGTGTTGAACACCTTCCGCGCGAGGTGCACGATCCGGTCGAGGTGCTCGTCCGGGGGCGTGTCGAGGATGCCCAGACGCTCGACCGCGGCGGCGCGGCGCGCCTCGTCGAACTCGTAGCAGCGGTCGACGCACCACTCCGCGGTGAGACCGGTCGCCTCCGCGATCTCCTCGCCCCAGCGCGCGTATTCGGCGGCGCTGCGGTAGCGCTCGGGGTCGGGCCGGCCCGGCAGCTCAAGCGGGATGAACGAGACCCGCTCCAGGGCCTCGCAGAGCCAGGCCGTGCGCTCGTTGTACTGGGCTGCCTGCCGGGCCAGCGTCCGGCTGCCGAAGCCCGCGAACGCGGGCATGGCGTCGATGGGCGGGATGCCCAGCACGAAGACCGGCGCGGCGGGATGCGCACGGTCGAGCACGCCATGGAGCACCCGGGTCATGTCCTGCTCCCAGTCGGATGCCGACCGCAGCATCAGCGCATCGTTGATGCCGATCGAGAGGAACACGACATCCGCGCGGTCCCACCGGATCTCGTGCAGGCGCTCGGCCGCCGAGGCGGCCGTGAGCTCCGTGTCGACGACCGCGCGCACCGTGACACCGCGCGAGAGGCGGCGAGCCAGCGCCCGCGCCAACGACCCGACGAGGGATACCTGATGGCTCGCCACGCCCCAGCCGCTCAGCGGACCGGCGCCGACGGCCAGGCATTCGATGGCACGGTCGCCGTGGATGGAGACGGTCGGCTGGTCGAGGGCGCGCGGCACCTCGCCGAGACCGAGCGCCTTCCAGCGCACCCACGCGCGCACCAGCGCACGTCGAACCGACCCTGACACGCGCTCCCCCATCGCCTTCGAGCGCCGCCGGGGCGCTGTGCTGACACGGTAACCCGGTGATGTCGGCGGCTGCATCCCCAAGGTGAGGGGCAGCACCCTGGCCGGAAGGTGGAGCGACCGGTTGGGACGCTCCGTGAGACGAGTGGATCTGAGGGGACTCGAACCCCTGACCCCCTGCATGCCATGCAGGTGCGCTACCAGCTGCGCCACAGACCCGCGCGACCCCGCCTCGCGGCGAAATCGAACCATCCAAGGTTACACCACCGGAGGAGTGCCGTCGCACACGCACAATGGGTGCATGGCGCAGCCGATCACCGTCTCGATCACCCGAATCGTCGATCCCGGCCGGGCGAAGGAGGTCGCGGCATGGGCTCGCGCCGGTCAGGATCTGTTGAGCCAGCGGGAGGGCTACCTCGGCTCCGGCTGGGTCCGCCCCGACCCGGCCAGCCCGGAATGGCACATGCTCTTCAGGTTCGCGGATGCCGACTCGCTGGCCGCCTGGGAGGCGTCACCTGAACGGGCCTGGTGGGTGGAGTCGGCGCTGGGGATGGTGCAGCACGCTCCGGAGGAGCGACGCACCGGCATCGAGGGCTGGTTCGACACCCCGAGCAGCGTCGAGGTCATCCAGCACGCGACGTCGTCGCCGCCGCGCTGGAAGCAGATGGTCGCGATCTTCCTGGTGTTCTACCCGCTGAGCCTGCTCGCCAACTGGGCGCTCGGCCCGCCGACCGCCGGGTGGCCGTTGCCGCTGCGGGTGCTGCTCACGGTCGTCACGGTGACGCCGGTCATGACCTACCTGGCTCTGCCCGCGATCACGCGCGCGCTGCGACCGTGGCTGAACGCGCAGAAGCCCCCGCGCCGGAGGGCGTCGGGGGCTTCGCGCTGACTGCTGCCCGGCTCAGCTCGCCGCGGGCACCACGAGGCCGCCCCAGGTGTCCTGCTCGAACTGCGCGACCTCGGGCGAGGTGAGCAGCTCGTAGAGCTTGATGATGCGCGGGTCGTCCTCGAGTTCCGCACGCGTGGCGAGCACGTTGTAGTACGCGCTGTCCTCCCCCTCGATGAGGATGGCCTGCTCGGCGGTCAGGCCGGCCGGCAGCGCGAACGAGATCGTCACGAACGCGGCGTCGGTGTCGGCGACCGCCTGCGGCAGCGTGGCGTTCTCGATCTCGACGAACTCGAAGTCGTTCGGGTTGTCGGTGATGTCGGCGAGCGTGCTGGCGCCGTCGGCGATCTCGATGAGGCCCTCGGCGGCGAGCAGGCCGAGCGCGCGGCCCTCGTTCGTCGGGTCGTTCGGGATGGCGATGCGCGCGCCGTCCTCGAGCTCGTCCAGGCTGTCGACCTTGTCGCTGTAGAACGCGGCGCTCGGCAGGTAGGCCTCGCCGACGCTGACCAGGTCGCCGCCCGCGGACGAGTTGTAGTTCTCGAGGAAGGTGGTGTTCTGGAACAGGTTCGCGTCGATCGAGCCGTCGCTGAGCGCCGTGTTCGGGGTGTTGTAGTCGGTGAACTCGACGAACTCGACCGTCAGGCCGGCGTCGGCGGCGAGCTCGTCCTGGATGAAGTTCAGGATGTCGCCGGCCGGCGTCGCCAGCGCGCCGACGGTGATCGTGCCGAGGCCGTCACCCGACGGCTGGTCGGCCGCGGGCTCGGCGTCGCCGCCGGCGCAGGCGGCGAGGCCCAGGGTCAGGACGGCGGC
>DATMVL010000248.1:0-2851 GCA_035563175.1 Rhodoglobus sp.
CGCCGCCTGCCGCCGGCCCGCATCGTCCGCGACGAGAGCGACGACCCGCGCGCCTGCGTCGTCGCAGGCGGCGAGCAGCCGGTCGGTCAGGTAGCGCGGCTCGGCGCCCACCACGACCAGGTCGGGCCGCAGCGGGCCGACGAGCGAGGCCAGCTCCGCGCCGGTCGGGCACCTGACCACCACGTCGTGCCCATGGTGCACCGCGGCGTCGGCCACGCGATCCTCGACCGCGAGCGGCAGGGCGAGCGCGATGCGCATCTCAGCGCACCGGCTGGTTCGACGGGACGATGGAGAGCGCGTCGCCGCCCACCACCGACTCGAGCACCCGCGCCAGCTTCGAGCGCGGCACGAGCACCTCGATCGCCGTCGTCTGGCCGCCGGAGACGATCGAGTCGGACTCGACAAGCCGCACCACGGTGGCACCCGTGACGATCGCGGCGGGCGGCTCGAAGCCGCCGCCCTCGGTCTCGGCGGCCGCCCAGACGTCGACCGCGGAGGCCGGCTGCACCGCGGCCGCGAGCGCGCCGCCGACCTCGATGACGACGGATGCGGTGCGCAGCCCGTCGGCGTTGCCCACCGCCGACGCGGGCACGAGCTCGCCCTCGCTCACCGGCCGGGTGACGACGGCGCCCTCGCTCGGCAGGTCGTCCGGGGTGAGGTAGAGGCCGTCGGCGGCGTCGAGACGCACGCTGCGCGGCACGAGGTCGTCGCCGTCGATGCGGTCGCCGGGAGTCAACGCGTCGCCGGCGGCGTAGACCTGCACGGTCTCGTCGGCAGCCGAGACGATGGCCACGACGCCGGCGATGGAGCCGGCGACCAGGGCGAGTCCGATGAGCAGGCGCGGATCGAGCGCCATCCTGCGCAGCGCCGCGGGTGAGGAGCGTCTCATGGGCACCATCGTGAGCGGCCGACGTGACCGGTGCATCCAGTTATCCACATGCGCCCCACGAGCTGGGGCGGGTTGGCAGGATCGAGCCATGGACGAGCGCATCGACGGCGGCCCCGGCGACGGCGTCGCCCGTCCCGACGAGGCGCTCGGCCGCTTCCTGACGCTCGCCGACACGGCCGAGATCCTCAGCGTCACCGCGAAGCAGGTGCTCGAGCTGATCCGCTCCGGCGAGCTGCCCGCCATCCGCATCGGCGCCTCCAAGCAGTGGCGCATCGAGCGCTCGGTGCTCGAGTCGTACATCGCCGCCATGTACGAGGAGACGCGACGGGCGGCGCTGTGGAACCAGTCCGACTACGCCAACATCGCCGAGTTCACCTTCGGCGACCGCGACGGGCGCTGAGCCGATCAGAGCCGCACGAGGCGCACCGCGTCGAACGGCACGATGCGCACCTCGGCGACCGCGGCATCACGCCGCGGCACGCCCGGCTCGTGCAGGGCGAGGTCGAGGTGGTCTCGACCGACCCGGTCGATGGTGCCGTGCACCGTCGCGGCCGCCAGTTCGACGCCGACCGCACGGCGGCGCCGGCAGAGGTCGCGCAGCACGAACGGCAGACCGAGACGCGCCGTCAGGGCCGGCTCCCGGCCCGGATCGCCGCGCAGGCTCACGGCGACAGCGCCCCGGGGCAGGGTGATGCCGGTGATCGCGTGCAGCGGCACGATCACCTGCCGCGGCCGGGTGACGTCGTCGACGATGTCGGCCGAGAACCAGTCCCGGCCGAGGGTGAGCGCGCGCAGTCTGAGCCGCTGACCGTCGGCGAACCACACGGTGAGCGGGTGGTCGAGCACCGCGCCGAGCCGGTCGCGCAGGCCGAGACGGCCCAGTCGCAGCCGCTCCTCCTCCGCGTCGAGATCGAGCTCCTCCGCGGTGAGCTCGCGCTCGAGCTGGCTCTCGAGGTCGTCGAAGAGCTCATCCCACCGCATCCCCCATGGATACCGGGCTTCCGGATGCGGTGTCGGCGTTCTCCACAACCGGTGCCGAGCGAGTTCTCCACAGTTCGACCATTCGTCATGGACAGATGACGCATCTCCTGCTTGAGTGACTGTCACCCCCGTACGGGGGTAGACCAGCACAGCAGGGCGACGCCGCCGGACCGTGGGGAGATGCATGAGCACTGCGCTACCGACCGAGACCGAGCAGGCCGCCACGCGAACGTCGGAGCGGCTGCCCTCGAAGGCGATCAAGCCGCGGTTCGTCGAGGACGAGTTCTTCGGCCACCAGCCGACGTCGACGTCGGCGCTGCCGGATCCGCAGCCGCTGATCGAGAACCTCACGCGCTGCGTGATCGAGATCCTCGCCGGAGCGCGCGACCTCGAGCAGATCTCGCGCTGGGTGACCGACGACGTGTACCGGCACCTGCTCAAGCGCGTGGTGCTGTCCGCGCGAGCCAGGCAGGCCGTCGGGCGGCCGGCGACCCGGCCGTCGTTCACGATCGGATCGGTGACGCTGTGCGAGCCGCGCGACGGCGCGGTGGAGGCCGTGGTGATCGTGCGCGGCCGCGCACGCACCCGCGCGGTGGCGCTGCGCGTCGAGGGGCTCGACTCCCGCTGGCGCGCGACCGCGATCAACGTGCTCTGACGCGGGCCCCGGCGCCCGGGTGCGTGTGGCGCTGCCCGCCGGCGCCGTTCCGAGGGGTTCGTGGTATGCCGAGCCGGACGTCCGGCTCGGCATATGGCGCTGCCCGCCGGCGCCGTCCCGACGGGTTCGTGGCATGCCGAGGCGGACGTCCGGCTCGGCATGCGACGAAGCCCTCGGTCAGGGGCCGGAACGCTCGAGAGCCAGCGCGACGACGAAGGGCCCGGCGTCGCCGCCGGGCCCTTCGATCGCGATCGTCAGCTGCGCTTGTCCTGCGCCCGCCGCTGCGCCCGGTTCTGTGCCGGGGCCGCGGGCGCGCCGGTCTGCTG
>DATMVL010000249.1:0-5861 GCA_035563175.1 Rhodoglobus sp.
TCCAGCTCGGCCACGAGGCCCACCGTGATGAGGGAGTGCCGGGGCAGCCGCGCCAGCGCGGCCCGCACCGAATCGGGCGTGAGCAGGGCATCCGCCAGGTCGAAGAAGTCCCGGATGCCGGCGGGGCCGACCTCCCGGGAACGCAGCAGGGCCGCGAGGTCCGGGTCGGACCGCGATCGCAGCTGATCGGCCAGCGCGAGGGCGGAGTCGCCGCTAGCGGGCATCCCGGGCGTCTCGGGCCCGGCGCACGGCGCTGACCACGATGAGGATGATGACGAGCAGCAGGCCGAGGATCAGCCCGGGCGCGGGCAGCACGATGATGACCGGCCACACGCCCTGACTGAAGCCGTTGTCGGCGCCGACGCCGAGGAACGTGGCGACGATGATGGCGAGGATCGACAGGAACGCGATGCCCACGCACGCCGCGACCATGAACGCGAGCGCGCGCTCGACGCGGTTGCCGAGGATCGAGCTGTCGCCTGCCATCCGACCAGGATACCGGCGACCCGACGCGGGCCCCTACCGTCCTCTAGGCTTGATGGCACTCACCACGACGTTCCAAGGAGTTCCGCATGCCGACCGGCAAGGTCAAGTTCTACGACGAGGAGAAGGGTTTCGGCTTCATCAGCGGCGATGACGGCCAGGAAGTCTTCCTCCACGCGTCGGCGCTGCCCGCCGGCACCGTCGTCAAGGCGGGCACCCGTCTCGAGTTCGGTGTCGCCGAGGGCCGGAAGGGCGCGCAGGCGCTCAGCGTGCGCGTGCTGGAGGCCGCGCCCAGCCTCACGAAGCTGAACCGCAAGCCCGCCGACGACATGGCGATCATCATCGAGGATCTCGTGAAGCTCATGGACGGCGTCGGCGCCGGCCTCAAGCGCGGCCGCTACCCGGACAAGGCGCACGGCGCCAAGATCGCCGCGATGCTGCGCCGGGTCGCGGACGAGCTGGATGCCTGAGCACCGGTTCGAGCCGCTGGCGCGTACGGCGCTGCTCGACATCACCCCCGAGGCCGCCATCGGCGGCCTGGTCGCCACGCGCGACGAGGGCGAGGGCGTCATCTCGCTGCAGTTCGAGTCGCTGCTCTCCGGATACCCCGGCTGGCGGTGGACGGTCAGCGTCGCGCAGATCGACGACGCCGACCCGACGATCGTCGAGACCGAGTTGACGCCCGGTGAAGGCGCGCTGCTCGCGCCCGACTGGGTGCCGTGGTCTGAGCGCCTCGCCGAGTACAAGGCGGCGCAGGAGGCGGCCGAGGCCGCCGCTGCGGCGGACGACGCCGAGGGCGCCGTGGACGACGAGGAGTCCGACGACGACCTCGACGACGATCTGCTGGGCAGCGACGTGCTGCACGGCGGGGACCTCGACGGCGTCGACATCGACGAGGCGGATCTCGACGACGAAGACGACGACGACGAAGACGACGAGGACGACGACCTCGACGACGAGGACGACGCCGAGCGCTAGGCCCGCGGCCGCTTGATCTGCGAGTAGCCGAGCCCCAGCAGGCCCAGCACGACGCCGGCGACCGCCGACCAGAGCCACTCCGGCGGCAGCTGAGGCCCGAGCAGCAGCAGCACGATCACGGCGATCACCCACGCGACGGTGCCGACGAGGAACGCGCGGCGGTCGTCGACCGTCGCCGGCGCCGGGTTCGGCTTGCGCTCGTGCGGCGCCAGCCAGAGGCGCACGGTCAGCGCCCGTCCACGACGAACTCGATGCACGAGATGAGCTTGCGCACGTCGTCCGGCTCGATCGCGGTGAAGGTGGCGACGCGCAGCTGGTTGCGGCCGAGCTTGCGGTACGGCTCGGTGTCGACCACGCCGTTCTCCCGCAGCGTCTTCGCGACCGCGGCGGCATCCACCGACTCGTCGAAGTCGATCGTGACGACCACCTGCGAGCGGTGCGCGGAGTCCGAGACGAACGGGGTCGCGTACGGCACCGACTCCGCCCAGTCGTAGAGCGCGGAGGACGACTCGCGCGTGCGGGCGTCGGCCCATGCCAGGCCGCCCTCGGCGCGGATCCAGTCGACCTGGTCCTCCAGCAGCAGCAGCGTCGCGATGGCGGGTGTGTTGAGCGTCTGGTCGAGCCGGGAGTTGTCGAGCGCGTTCTTCAGCGACAGGAACTCGGGGATGTAGCGGTCGGAGGCGGCGATCCGCTCGACGCGCTCGACCGCGGCAGGGGAGAACAGGGCGAACCAGAGCCCGCCGTCGCTGCCGAGGTTCTTCTGCGGCGCGAAGTAGTAGACGTCGGCCTGCGATGCGTCGAAGTCGATGCCGCCCGCCGCGCTGGTCGCGTCGATGACCGTGAGGGCATCCGCGTCGACACGGGCGACCGGCGCCATCACGCCGGTGCTGGTCTCGTTCTGCGGCCAGGCGTACACGTCGACGTCGTCGACCAGCTCCACCTCGGCGCGCGACCCGGGCTCCGCTTTGACCACGTGCGGCGCGCGCAGCCAGGGCGCTCCGCCGGCGGCGGCGAACTTCGCGCCGAACTCGCCGTAGGTGAGGAACTCGCCGCGGCGCTCGATGAGCCCGAAGGATGCCGCATCCCAGAACGCGGTCGACCCGCCGTCGCCGAGCACGACCTCGTATCCCTCGGGGATGCGGAACAGGTCGGCGAGGCCGGAGCGCACGCGGCCGACCAGCTCCTTCACCGGCTTCTGCCGGTGCGAGGTGCCCATGATCGCCGCGCCGGCGGTCGCGAGATGGTCGAGCTGCGACTGCCGCACCTTCGACGGGCCGCAGCCGAATCGGCCGTCGGCGGGGAGGAGGTCGGCAGGGATCGGGGTGCTCGCCACGCACCGATCCTAGCGGCGGCGCCCCAGTAGTCTTGAGGCCATGACGGACCTCGTCGACACCACCGAGATGTACCTGCGCACGATCCTCGACCTCGAGGAGGAGCAGATCATCCCGCTGCGGGCCCGTATCTCCGAGCGGCTCGGGCATTCCGGCCCCACCGTGTCGCAGACCATCGCCCGCATGGAACGCGACGGCCTGGTGCGCGTCGAGGGCGACCGGCACCTCGAGCTCACGCCCGCCGGACGCACGCGCGCCACCCACGTGCTGCGCAAGCACCGCCTCGCCGAGCGCCTGCTCGCCGACGTCATCGGCCTCGACTGGGCCTACGTGCACGACGAGGCATGCCGTTGGGAGCATGTGATGAGCGAGCAGGTCGAGCGCCGCGTGCTCGAGCTGCTCGACTCGCCCACGGAGTCACCGTACGGCAACCCGATCCCGGGACTCGCCGAGCTCGGCGCCCCGGCCGCGCCGGCGTTCATGGACGGCGTCGTCAACATCGTCGACGTGGCTCGCGAGGGCAGCGCGCAGTCCGGCGTCATCCGGCGTCTGGGTGAGCCGGTGCAGTTCGAGCCTGAGCTGCTGCAGCAGCTGCGCAGCGCCGGGGTCGTGCCCGGCGCCACCGCGACCGTGGCGCCCGCCGGCTCCTACGTCAGCGTGCACGTCGAGGGCTTCGAGGATGCGCTGGAGCTGCCGGTCGAGGTGGCGGTGCACATCTTCGTCGCGCGCTGACCGACCGTGCCGTGAACTCGGCATGAACACGGCGCCCCGCGCTCGGGTGCTGCGGAGCCCCGCGCGGTACGCTGGGGCTCTCGGGAACCTCGAGCTGAGTTGGAGAGCCGCATGACGGACGGGAGCAGCATCCAAACCGTGGATGCGCGCGCCCGGTTCCGCATACAGCTCGGCGATGGCCGGTGCGTGCCCATGCACGCCCGCGCGACCAAGGCACCGTCCACGTGACGGTGCCTTTTTCGTTCGCCGCTGCAACTCATCCGTGAGACCCGGGGATTCGGAAGCCCGCAAGCCGTGCGGGCTCTTTCGAGGGGAGACCTGGATGCGCACGTTGGTGTTGAACGCGGGATACGAGCCGCTCGCGGTGGTGTCCTTCAAGCGAGCCCTGGTGCTCGTCATGAACCAGAAGGCGACGATCGTCGCGGCCGACGCCGAGCATCCGGTGTTCGGGTCCAACCAGTCGTGGGACCGCCCGTCGGTGATCATCCTGCGCAACTACGTGCGCGTGCCGTCGGGCCGCCACGTGCCGGTGTCGCGGCGGGGCGTGCTGCGGCGCGACAACCACCGCTGCGGGTACTGCGGTTCCGCCGCGAACACCATCGATCACGTGCTGCCGCGGTCGCGCGGCGGCAAGGACAGCTGGGAGAACCTGGTCGCCTGCTGCCTGCGCTGCAACAACAGCAAGGGCGACCGCACTCCGGCGGAGATGTCGTGGAAGCTGCGGACCATCCCGCGGCCCCCGCACGGCACGAGCTGGCTGGTGCGCGGCATCGAGCGATCGATGCCCGACTGGGAGGAATACCTGGCCGCGGCGGCCTGATCAACGGGTTTTCCTGTTACCTTCCTGTGACAATTCGACTTCTCGCACGGGCTCGCCTAGCCTCGATGAGGCCCCACCGAACCCGAACGGAAGTACCTGCGTCTTGCCTTCAACTCCGCCATCCGACTCTCTGGATGACCTGTTCGGCACCGCGGGACCCGTTCCGCAGGCTGCCTTCCCGACGCGCCGTCAGGCCCGGGAGTCCGCCGGGCGTGCGCCCAAGCGGGTGGTGCGCGGCACGCAGCGCGCCGCTGCGGAGCGTGCGCGGCTGAGGCTGGGCGCAGGGGACCGCAGGGCGCTCGGGGCCGCGACCGCGGCATCCGCCACGCCTGCTGCGGAGCGCCGCAACCCGTTCGCCGTGCTCGGCACCATGGTGGTCGTCGGCGGCATGTTCGCCGTCGCCGGGCTGCCCGCCTACGCGCAGACCGTGGACGAGGCCGGTGCCGCGCAGCCCCTGTCGCTCGCGGCGGCGCAGTCGCTCGAGGTGAGCGCCGAGACGCAGACCGCCGAGGCCCTGCGCGACGGCTACCGCGCCACGACCCCCGAGCAGCTCGCCCAGATGACCCTCGGGTCGGTGCGCGCCGGCAACCGCGAGGAATACCTCGCCTCGGGCGCCATGGCGCTCGGCGACGACTACCCGTGGGCCTACGAGCTCTCGGTCGACCAGGGCGGCGGCCTCTCGCCGCTCAACTACTACTACCGCCAGTGCACCGACTTCGTGGCGTGGCGGATCAACCGCGACGCCGGGTCGGTCGAGGCGCCGTACAAGTACGTCTGGTCGAACCTGACCCCCACGGGCGGCGACGCGCGGCAGTGGCGGTATGCGTGGCAGCAGCACGGCTGGACCGTCTCCTCGACGCCGATCGTCGGCTCGGTCGCGTGGTTCGCGTCGAACCACGTCGCCTACGTGAAGCAGGTCCTCGACGACGGCGCGGTCCTCATCGAGGAGTACAACTACATCCCCAACGTGTACTCGCAGCGCACCCTGCAGCCCAGCGAGGTGGACGCGTTCCTCTACCCCCCAGCCTCGTAACCGCTGTCCCCCGAACGGCGCGGCGAACTCGACATTCCCGCCCCACTGTGGTTGCCTCGAAGAGGTCCAACACGGAAGAAGCCCGAATCTAGTGCCAAACCATTCGACGAAGAACCCTGCGTTCGTCCTGCTCACCATGGGTGCGGTCGCCGGGATGTTCGGACTCGCCGGACTGCCCGCCTACGCCTTCCAGGAGGGCTCGCAGACCGTCGACTACGCGTCCGACAGCACGCAGTCCCTGACCGTCAGCGCTGAGGCGGCATCGTCGCTGCTCGCGCGCGACGCCTTCACCGCCACGACGCCGGAGGAGTTGCAGGCCCAGCGCGACGCCGCTGCCGCTGCTGCCGCCGCCTCCGCCGCCTCCCAGGCGCGCTCCGCCATCTCGATCACCGCCGCCACCGGTCGCGCGGCCGGTGACGACTACCCCTTCTACGGCATGGGCGGCATGTCGCCCCTGAACTACTACGCCGGCGAGTGCGTGGAC
>DATMVL010000250.1:0-3170 GCA_035563175.1 Rhodoglobus sp.
ATCCTGCGAAGCGGGACCTCGCCGCCGAGCTCGGTGCGGAGTGGTTCGCACCGGGCGAGGAGCACCTCGTCCCCGCCGATGTCTTCGTCCCCGCCGGCATCGGCGGCGTCCTCACGGCCGAGGTCATCGACGCGCTCGACGCCAAAGCCGTGTGCGGCCCGGCGAACAACCCGCTCGCTGAGCGTGCCGGCGCAGAACGACTCGCCGGCCGCGGCATTCTGTACGCCCCCGACTTCGTCGTCAACGCGGGAGGCGTCATCTACCTCGACCTCGAGGCCAAGAAGCTGGGGACGCGCGCCGAGATCATGGAGCGCGTGGCGCGCATCGGCGACACCGTGCGCCGGGTGTTCGACGAGGCCGAGGCGCGCAACGTGACGCCGCTCGAAGCCGCGGAGGGCCTCGCCGCCGAGCGGCTCGCCGCAGGCGGGCGGCAGCCTGCACTCGCGCACTGACGCCGGCGCGTTGCACCTCGCGCCACCGTCCGAGGGTCCGGCACGCGCTAGGTTGGCGCCATGGAGGGACTCTGGCTGGCCGCGCTGAGCGGAGTCATCGGCGGGGGCACGCTCCTCGTCGGCGCGGGGATCGCATGGTTCGTCGACATCCCGCAGCGGGTGGTCGCGGGCATCATGGCGCTCGGCGCGGGCGTGCTCATCTCGACGCTCGCGTTCGAACTGGTCGAGGAGGCTGCGGCCGACGGCGGGCTGGTCCCGACCACGGTGGGGTTCTTCGGCGGCGCGGTCCTCTACATCGTCGCGGACTGGTTGGTGTCGCGGCCGAAGCAGCCCCGCGCCGACGTTCCGGCGAACATCGTCGCACGACGAGCCGGGGCGAAGCTCGCCGGAGGCACCGGCGTCGCCATCGCCATCGGCGCCCTGATCGACGGCATCCCCGAGTCGGTCGTGATGGGTCTCTCGGTGCTTCAGGGAGGCATCAGCATCCCCATCGTGGCGGCCATCGCGATCAGCAACTTCCCCGAGGGACTGGGGTCGACGGCTGCCCTCAAGCGCAGCGGCTCGGGCGGGCGGTCTGTGGCGATGCTGTGGGGCGGGATCGCACTCGTGACCGTCATCGCCTCGGTGCTCGGCTTCGTCGCACTTCAGGCGGCACCGGCGAACCTGATCGCGTTCATCACCACGATCGCTGCCGGGGGCCTCCTCGCGATGATCTGCAACACGATGATCCCGGAGGCCTTCGACGAGCAGCACGCCCTCACCGGACTGTGGGCGACGCTGGGCTTTCTCGGCGCCTTCCTGCTGCACGAGCTGGCGGGGTGAGCCACCTACCGGCTCTGGGAGCGAGGCGACCTGAAGATGGCGCATTCGCGCCGCGCCGTCGCCGAGCCCTTGACCGCCAGGTGATCCGGAAAGGCGCGTACGCGCCTCGCCGAGCCCTTGACCGCCAGGTGATCCGGAACGGCGCGTCCCCGCGGCGCCATCTTGGCCCGGATGTGGTTCAGAACGGCGCGACGTCGTCGAGCCGCGACCGCCATTCCGCTGGGTCGTTCAGAAGGGCGCGGGGTCGTCGGTGTGGGTGCGGGTGGTGGTGAAGGTGGGGACTCGTCGTTGGGGTTGGACGATGTAGCGGCGGCCGGTGGGTGAGGTCCATTCGATTGCTCCGCCGCTGCCGGGGATCTGTCTGACGGTCCAGTCGGTGTTGTCTTTGACGATGTGGTGGCCTTTGCAGAATGGGGCGTTGTTGTCCAGGCAGGTGTGTCCGCCGTCGGTCCATCGGATCTGGTGGTCGATCTCGCAGCGTGATGCGGGCATGCTGCAGCCGGGTGCCATGCATCGGTCGGCGCGCCATTTCACGAGTCGGCGTAGTGCGGCGGGTGGGTCGTATCTGTCGCGTCCGACCGAGAGCACCATGCCGGTTTCGGGGTGGGTGAGCACCCGCATCCATTTCGCGTCGCCGCCGCACAGCCGGCGGGCCACAGACAGCGGGACCGGGCCGATGCCCTCCACGACCGGCGGATCCACGCCCGGCTGCCGGGCACGGATGGGCCCGCCGACGCCGGCCGCAGCATCCGTATCGGTGTTCGAGGAATCCGCGTCGACGGTCACACCCGCACCGACGGTCGCGCCCGCGTCAGCAGCGCCGCTCGCGCTGGCGGTCGTGTCGACGGCCGCCTCCGCGCCCGCGACGGCGTCTGCGTTGGCAGGTTCGGTGCTCGTGTCGGGGTGGGTCGCGTTGGTGCTGGTCGCGGCGTTCTCGTCGTCGAGGAGGGACAGGACGGGGACGGTGACGACGACCTGGGCTTTGATGCCGGACGCCGCGGCGGGAACGTGTGCGGTGGTGCCGTCGATGAGCAGGTCGGCGACCAGGTCGGCGCGGATCTGGTCCAGCGACCGCGTCTCACCCTCGGCGGCGGCGATCACCTTGGCCATCGCGGTGACACGACCGAAGATCGCGTGCACCTCCACTGCGGGGTGGTGCAGGCCCAGCAGGCTCATCCCGTCGGCGGCCTGCTCCACCCACACCCGCCGCTGCGCCAGGGCGGCCTGGTGCCGCTGCTCGAGGGTGGACGCCTCCACCCGGGCGATCAGATCCCGAAGCGCCCGCCGGAACGATCCCACCGGCTCCGCCTCGGCCAGCACCAGCCCCGGCCCGATGACCTGGTCGCGCAGCTGCGGGGTGACCTGGTCCACCAGGTCGACGTAGATCTCGGCGTGCTTCTCGGTGACCCGCCCGCCGGCCAGTGCCTCCAGCACGGCCGGGTACCGGTGCACCAGCGCCTCGGAGAGCACGATCAACCGGCCCGCGGCGTACTCCGTGATCCGCATCGCTGCCGCGAGCTCCAACCGGATCGCCCGTTCCACCACATCCCGCACCCCCGCGCCCCGCCCAGCCGCCTCCGCCAGCGCCTCACGGCGCATCGCATCCACCCGGCCCAACCGCTGCGCCGCGAACACCGACATCATCGTCGCCGTCTCCACGACCAGACCCACCGCATCAGGCACCGGCGGCACGAAACCCTCGACGGCACCCGCCCACCCCAACCCCTCCGGGTCAGTCGAGAATGAGCTAGCGGTCATGAACCTAGCATAGAACATACGTTCGAGAAGAGCAAGAGAGGATGCTAATGAGGTTAGTCATTTTCGCCTGTGCCGCTGGGGCTGACACCCGCGCGTTCGCAACGCAGGTCGTCGCGCACCGTGCCGCACCGATCCGTC
>DATMVL010000251.1:0-8667 GCA_035563175.1 Rhodoglobus sp.
ACGGCGCCGGTGATCCAGGTGACGGGGACGGGCATCCGGTTCCGCCGCAACCGACGCGGTCGTCGCACCTTCAAGGACCTGTTCTCGGGGCGCAAGCGGCGGTCGCGGCCGGACGAGTTCTGGGCGCTGCGCGAGGTGTCCTTCGCCGTGCAGCCCGGCGAGGCGATCGGCGTCGTCGGGCGCAACGGCCAGGGCAAGTCGACGCTGCTGAAACTGGTCGCAGGCGTGCTGCTGCCCGACGAGGGCTCGGTGCAGGTCAACGACGGCGTGGCCCCGCTCATCGAGATCACCGGCGGGTTCGTCGACGATCTCACCGTGCGCGACAACGTGTACCTCACCGCCGGGCTGCACGGCATGAGCAGGCGCGAGATCGACGAGGCGTTCGACGAGATCCTCGACTTCGCCGAGATCGGCGACTTCGTCGACACCCCGTACAAGCACCTCTCCAGCGGCATGAAGGTGCGCATCGCGTTCGCCGTGATCTCGCGCCTCGAGGAGCCGATCCTGCTCGTCGACGAGGTGCTCGCCGTGGGTGACAAGGCGTTCCGCGAGAAGTGCTACCGCCGAATCGAGGAGATGCTCGCCGACGGCCGCACCCTGTTCTTCGTCTCGCACAACGAGAAGGACCTGCGCCGCTTCTGCCGTCGCGGCCTCTACCTGGACAAGGGCCGCCTCGTGCTCGACGGGTCGATCGGCGACGTGCTCGACCGGTACAACGCCGACTACGGGGTCTGAAACCCCCCGAGCGGCGACCGCAGCCCCGGCTAGCGTGGGACGCATGGCCAAGCGAGGCGACATGCAGCTCTCCAACCCGATGGTGGTGCGGGGCATCGACCGCGTGCTCACCGTGCAGCGCCCGGTGGTGCTCGCGCATCTGCGCAGCATCCGCCGCAGCCGGCCGGACGCGACGCCGGAGCAGCTCATCCGCATCCTGGAGCGGCGCTACCTGACCGCCGTCACCACCGGCGGGGCCGCGGTCGGAGCGACGGCGGCGATCCCCGCGATCGGCACCGGCACGTCGCTGGCGCTGTCCGGCGTCGAGACCGCCGGCTTCCTGGAGGCGAGCGCGCTGTTCGCGCAGTCGGTGACCGAGGTGCACGGCATCGTCGTCGACGACCCCGACCGGGCGCGGGCGCTCGTGATGACCATGGTGCTCGGCAACGCTGGCACCGACCTCGTCGCGCAGTTCGCCGGCCAGGCCGCGGGCAACGCGGGCGGCCGGAACGCGTTCTGGGGCGAGATGATCACGAAGAGCCTGCCGCGCTCGGTGATGGGCCCGATCGCCGACCGCATCAAGAAGACCTTCCTCAAGCGCTACGCGGCCGCGCAGGGCGGCAACGTCATCGGGCGGCTGCTGCCGTTCGGCGTCGGCGCGGTGATCGGCGGCGGCGGCAACCACCTGCTGGGCCGGCAGATCATCCGCACCGCGCGGGAGGGCTTCGGCCCGCCGCCGGCGCAGTTCCCGGAGTGGCTGCGTGACGTGCCGCCGCGCGCGCCGCGAGCGCTGCGACGGCGAAAGCCGGCCGAGCTCCCCGCGGGCCCCGTCGACGCGAGTTCCGAGTGACCGCTACGGCAGCGGGATGCGCAGCCGCGTGAGCAGCTGCTCGGTCTCGGTGTCGAGCACGTCGGCCGGCTTCCGCGCGTCGCGCCGCACGCGGTAGCGGTCACGCAGCAGCAGGGCGCGCTCCTCGTCCGTCGCTCGAGACGTCTCGAGCGCACGCGCACCCAGCACGAACCAGCGCTCCGCCCGGTCCAGATCCCCGGCGAGCTCGAATCGCTCGCCGAGCTGCTGCGCGACGGCCGAGTCGTACCCGGCGGTCCGCGCCTCGTCGGCGAGCGCGGCCGCCGCGTCGGCGTCGCCGCGATCGAGGGCGAGCTGCACCAGCAGCGGATGCGCCTGCGACGCCGCCACCGACGGATCGGCCCTGGCGCGTTCGGCCGCGGCGAGCGCCTCGTCGGAGCGCCCGGCGAGCAGCAGATGCTCCCCGGCGGCGACCAGCAGCGTCGCGACGGTGAGCGGCGCGACGGGTTCGGCGTCCGCGGCCCAGCCGAGCACCGTCTGCGCTATGGCACCGTGGTCGGCGTCGGACGCCTCCAGCTCGTCGAGCTCCGCCGCCGTGACCTGCGTCATGCCGTCACTCCCGCTCATCGTCATCGCCGAACGGATCGGAGCCGCTGTCGTCGGGGTCGCGATCGTGCAGCGCCGCGTGCTCCTCCCAGCGGTCCATCAGCAACTGGATCGCGGCGCGGAACCGGTGCGTCGCCGCACCCGGGGTCGTGTCGCCGAAGTGCCGCTTCGCCCAGTAGCGAAGGGATGCCCGTGCCCCACGGTCGTGCAGGGCGCGATCCACGAGCGTCAGCACGTCCCCCGCGCTGTCTGCCAGCACCCACTGCGCGGAGCCGAGGTACCCGTGCTCGTCCACGTCGGCCTCCGCCGACACCGGCCGGGTGACGAGCAGCGGCTTGCCCGTGGCCAGCCGGTCGTAGACCATCGCCGAGATGTCGGTGATCGCGACATCCGCCACCGCCAGCTGCCAGCCGAGCTCGGGCCCGTCGTCGTAGACGTGGCGCGCGGTCGGGTCGGCGGTGTTCGCCCGTGCGATGGCGGCGATGATCTCGCGGTTCGCCGCCCGGTAGTCCGTATCGAGCACCCCGCTGCGCGGATGCGGCCGGTAGACGAGGCGGTGCTGGGGCGAGGCGAGCACCGCGTTGGCGATGGCGACGCCGTGCGAGGCGATGGAGCCGTACGCGGCCGCGGCGCGGTCACCCTCCCAGGTCGGCGCGTACAGCACGACGGTGCGGCCGTCGGGCTCGAACGGCACCTCCCCGCCGAGGTGGTCCGCCTGCGGTCGGCCGATCGGGATCGCGCGCTTCTCGAGATCGAAGTCCCAGAGCTTCGTCCGCAGCCGGTCGAGCGCGGCGTCGCCGGCGACGAAGCTGTAGTCGTACGCCTTGAACTGGTTCGTCGTCATGTACATCTTGTCCGACTCGCCGTGGTTGACGAACACGTGCCACATGCGCCCGTACCGGAACATCTGGAAGTTCTTGGCGTTCTGGTTCACGTACAGCACGATTCGGATGTCCTGCTCGTGCACGAACTGCTCCAGCGCCTGCACACTGCGGGCGTACACCGCCGGCACCGGCGCCTCGTTCCACAGCTCGAGCACCGTACCGGGGCTGCGCGAGATGATCGCCACCGGCCACGTCGACTGCAGTTCGGCCAGCGGCGCGTACCACTGCCGCAGCTGGTACAGGTTGACCCGGGTGTCGGCGAAGTAGACGGCGATCTGCACGGTGCGCGGCGGCAGCGCACGCTGCTCGCGCTCAACCTTCAGCACCGTGCGACGGCTGCGCCGCGACGCGAACGCGTTGCGGACCAGCCGCCGTGCGGCGCGGACGTCGTCGATCAGGGCCATGCGTCCATCAAATCACCGGCGGGCGTCCGGCGCGGGTCATCCGCCACACCGTCCGCCATCCCATGCTGCGTCGCCCGCCCGGGTTCCGTCGCCAACCTTCGAGCCAACCGCGCCACCAGGATGCCCGTCCCGCTGCATTGCGCACCGACCGCAGCACCTGCACCGCCGTCCAGCTGCCCACGTACACCGGCACCAGCGGCCACGGCAGGTTGCGCTTGGCCAGCCACACCCGGTTCCGGGCGTTCAGCCGGTGGTAGTAGTCGTGACGGGCGGGATCGATGGCGGGATGATGCGCGACGAGATCGCCCGCATACCAGGTGCGCTTGCCCGCGGCCCACACCCGCCAGGCGAGCTCGATGCCCTCGTGCGCGTAGAAGTACGGGTCGCCCCAGCCCCCGGCCGCGTCGAACACGGCGCGCGGCAGCAGTGTCGCACCCTCCCAGACCGAGAACACGTCGCTCGAGCGGGCGGGATCGCCCTTCCGCAGCCGCGGGATCCACCGGCGCGGATTCGCCTTGCCGGTCGCATCCACCACCCGGGGCTGGAGCAGGCCGATACCCGGGTCGGCCTGGATCTTCGCGAGCGCGTCGGCGAGGAAGGTCGGGGAGGGCAGACTCGCGTCGTCGTCGAGGAAGAAGATGTACTCCCCCGTCACCGCCTCGGCGCCACGGTTGCGACCGGCCGGGATGCCGAGGTTCTCGGTGAGGTGCAGTCCGCGCACGCCGGCCGGCAGCCCGCTCGGGTCCCAGCCGTTGCCCACCACGACCACGTCCAGCACCACGCCGATCTGCGCGGCGAGGCTGGCCAGACCCGCCGCGAGGTCGTCGGGCCGCCGCCCCATGGTGAGGCAGACGACGCCGACCGCGGGCGTGCTCAGGACCGCACCCGCCTCGACGCCATGATCGCCACGAAGTGCCCGCCGAGCGCGAGCAGCGACAGGGGCAGCAGCGCCAGCAGCAGCACACGGTCGGCGAGCAGCGGCGGCGCGAAGAGGCCGATGACCGCCGCGAGGAAGACCAGGATGGTGAGCTCCACCGAGTGGTACAGGCGGTGGAACGGCACGAAGCGGGCGGCGCTGCGCAGTCTCGACAGCATCCTGCCGCTCGGTTCGGCCTCGGATCGGCGGTCGCTGAGCTTCTCGAGCCCGGCGTTGGCCCGGGCGACGTGCACCATGTCGTTGAGCGCCTTGTTGAGCGTGATGACGAGCGCGAGGGCGAAGCCGGCGGTGGTCCAGGCGAAGTCGGCGGGCCACTCCAGCGGGTAGCCGGCGGCGCGGATGCCGAGCACGATCGGGATGAGCGCCTCGGTCGAGTAGTGCCCGACCTTGTCGAGGAAGACGCCGGCCGGCGACCGGGTGTTGCGCCAGCGGGCCACCTCGCCGTCGCAGCAGTCGACGAGCATCTGCAGCTGCCCGAGCACGAGCGCGAGGGCGGCGCCGGCGATGCCGGGGATCAGCAGGGCGGCGGCCGTCGACCAGCCGACGAGGATCATCAGGCCCGTCACCCCGTTGGCGCTGATCGACGTGCGCAGCAGCAGCCAGGTCAGATACGGCGAGAGGTCGCGCAGGTACAGCGACGCCGTCCAGTGCTCGGCGTTCGCGCGCTGCCGCACCTCGGGCGGCTGGGTCACCTCTCGCAGCTGGGCGATGGATGCCGGCCGAGCGTTCAAACGACTACCTTCCCGTCTGGGCGGTGATGTTCTTCGCCAGCTTGAGGTAGCCGGCGATGAACCCGACGCCCCACCCGAAGTGGATGCACGGCAACACTACGAGATACCAGAGACCGACCCGCGCGCCCTCCCGCGCCGCCTTGAGGGATGCCGCGATCACCAGCAGCGCGTACAGCCCGGGCACCGCGAGCGCGGCGGTCAGCCACGGTGTGGCGGTCGCGATGCCGACGACGCCGAGGATGATGCCGGCGATGCTGCCGATGACGGCCAGCGGTGGCACGAAGTAGCGGAACGACGAGCCGAACCGGCGGGCGAGTTCCCCGCGCCAGATGCCGGTGGCGACGAACTGACGCACCAGCTTCCGCAGGCTGGACCGTGGCCGGTAGACGACCTTCATGTCGGGCGTGAACCAGACCACGCCGCCGGTGGTGCGCAGGCGGCGGTTGAGCTCCCAGTCCTGCCCGCGTTTGATGCCCTCGTCGAAGAGGCCGACGTCGAACAGCCGCTGCTTGCGGAACGAGCCGAGGTACACGGTCTCGGCCGGCCCGGGCTTGCCGCCGACGTGGTGGGCGGTGCCGCCGAGGCCCTCGGGCGACCGGTAGGCGTGGGCGACGGCCTTCTCGAACGGCGTGACCCCCTCCGCCTGCATGATGCCGCCCACGTTGTCGGCGCCGGTCTGCTGCAGGGTGCGCACGGCGATCCTCGCGTAGTCGGGCGGCAGCACGGAGTGGGCGTCGACGCGGATGACGACGTCGTAGCGGGCGGCGCGGATGGCGGCGTTGAGGCCGCCGGGCGTCGAACCGAGCTCGTTCGGGATGGGCCGCAGGTGCGGATCCTGCGCGGCGAGCGCCCGGATGACGTCGTTGGTGCCGTCGACGCTCGGGCCGAGGGCGGTGATGATCTCGTACGGGCCCGGGTAGTCCTGCGCGGTGATGCCGTCGATGGCGGCTTCGATGTGCTCGACCTCGTTCAGCACCGGCATGACGTAGCTCACCCCGGGATCGGACGTCGTCGGCATGCTGACGAGCCTAGCGGCGGGCACAGCACGGGACGCGCGAGCCGGAGCCCGCGCGTCCCGTGGTGTCGAGTGGTCTACTGCAGCTCGCCGAGGGTGACCTCGACGGTGTCGGCCTGGCCGTCGCGCACGTAGGTGAGCGTGGCGGTGGCGCCGGCCGGCAGGGCGCGCACCTGCGCGGTCAGGTCGGTCTTGCCGGTGATCGGGATGTCGTCGACCCTGGTGATGACGTCGCCCACCTGCAGCCCGGCCTCCGCCGCCGCGCCGCCCTCGGTGAGCTCCTCGATGCTGGCGCCGATGACCTCGGAGTCGGTGACGGCTTCGGAGTCCTGCACGTCGGCCACGACCGCACCGAGCAGACCGTGGGTGGCCGCTCCGTTCTCGATCAGCTCGTCGGCGATCCGCTGCGCGATGTTCGACGGGATGGCGAAGCCGACGCCGATGCTGCCGGCCCCGCCGCTGGCGCCGCCGGCCGACGCGATGGCGACGTTGATGCCGATGACGCGGCCCTCGGAGTCGAGCAGTGCGCCGCCGGAGTTGCCGGGGTTGATGGAGGCGTCGGTCTGGATGACGGCGAGCGAGATCGTCGACGAGCCCGACGGGGCCTGCGGCTGCTGGCCGGGCACGTCGAACTGCCAGAAGTCGAACGGGCTCTCCTCGCCCTCGCCCTCCGGCGCCTGCTGGCCCTGGTCGCTGTCCTCGGGCGCGGCCGACGAGGCGACGGTGATGCTGCGGTTCAGGGCGCTGACGATGCCGTCGGTGACGCTGCCGGCGAGGCCGAGCGGGGCGCCGATCGCGATGGCGGTGTCGCCGACGTTGAGGTCGTCGGAGTCCGCGAACTCGGCCGCCGGCAGATCGGCGCCGTCGACCTTGATGACCGCGAGGTCGTAGGTCGGGTCGGTGCCGACGATCTCGGCGGGCAGCAGCCGGCCGTCGTTGGTGGTGACGGTGATCTCGGACGAGGCGGTGGCGCCGTCGAGGGTCACCACGTGCGTGTTGGTGAGGATGTAGCCGTCCTCGTTGAGGACGACGCCCGAGCCGGTGCCGCCGCCGTTGTCGGCGGTGACGTTGATGGTGACGACCGAGGGCGACGCCTTCGCGGCCACGGCGGTGACGAGCGTGGCGTCGTCGGTGTCGTTGACGGTGATGGTGCCGGCGGTGTTCTCGGAGCTGACCGGCGAGCCGTTGTTCTGCGAGGCCGCCCACAGGCTGACCCCGGCGCCGGAGACGCCGCCGACGAGGGCGCCGACGGCGAGCGCCGCGATCACCGGCGCGGTCATGGAGCGCTTGCGGAACGAGTCGCCGTCACGGGTCTGCGCGGCGGCGGGCCGAGGTGCGGTGGGCTGCTGCGCCGTGGGGTGTTCGGTGGTCGGCTGCTGCGCCGTGGGGTACCCGGTGGTCGACTGCTGCGCGGTCGGGTGCTCGGCGATCGGCTGCGCGGGCGCGGCGGCGGTGGCCTGTTCGCTGCCGGGCTCCGAGCTGGGAGCCGCGGCCGGCTCGGACGCGGTCGGGTAGGCGTCCGTCGGCTGCTCCTGCTGGTGCTGCTCGCCGACGTGGTGTTCGGCCGGGCTGCCTTGGGTGTGATCGGCGGCGAGCTCGTTGCTCGGGCTCTGCTCTGACTCGCTCATTGGTGCTCCTTTCAAGCCCTTTCAGCCTCCTCCCGGAAGCTGGGCCTTTTCTATGGAGGAACCTAGAGCGTACCGATGCTCTGGCAAGAGCACGCCGGGAGCGTCGGTCAGCAGCCGGGACCGCTCGGATCGACGGTGCATTGGCGTTCCACGAGCACCGTCTTGGCGTCGCCGGCGACGGCGTTGAGCTGGTTCGCCTGCACCCGGACGACGCCCGGGACGGGCATCCACGCCCCCGCTCCGAAGCGGTACTGCGCGGCGTAGTCGATCGCGAGGGTGATCGTGTACGTGCCGGGTGCGCTGTACGCGTGGCTGGTGGGTGTCGCGTCGAACTCGCGCGCGCCCAGGTCGCCCCACGAGGCGCCGCCGACGGCGCTGGTGCGGGTGGTGCCGTCGCCGTAGTCCCAGTGGAAGGCGACGGGCGTGAAGCGCACGGAGGCCGGCTGCCCCAGCAGCGTGCCGTCGACCTGATGGATGCCCGAGCTCGCGAAGAAGTTGGCCTCGAGCCCGACGACCATCCACCCCTCCGGTTCCATCGACTGCGTCGCCGACTGCGGACGGAACTGCGCCACGTCGGCCAGCGTCACCGTCGGCGTGGCCGTCGGCGCCTCCGGCGCACGACCCGGCCCGACGCCGTAGCAGTAGTCGCGGTACACCTGCTCGCACGGCTCGTCCGCGGCGGCACCGGCGTCGACGCTCGAGTCGACGCTGCCGGAGCCGCTGCCGCCGCCGCCTGAGCCTGTGCCGGGGGTGCCGGTGGAGCCCTCGAGGGTGACGCCGTCGGGGGTGGTTGAGCCGGAGATGCAGCCGGTCGTCTGCAACTGTTGAGGGGTGCACTCGTTTGCAACCGCTAGAACCACCGCTGGGGAACCGAGCCCCATAATCATCGCCAATGCCAAGCGAGTCAACATGGTTCGTTGCTCCACGCTTCGCGACTCGC
>DATMVL010000252.1:0-14549 GCA_035563175.1 Rhodoglobus sp.
AACCCGCGGCCGCACCCGCGAAGGCCGCGCCGGCCAGGGGTCGTGCCGCCGCGGCCGCAGCAGCAGCCCCGGCCGAGCCCACCCTCAAGGTCGTCGGGAAGTAGCCGGATGAGCGACGCCGACGGCGAGCGCCTCGCCCCGGTCACCTGGCTGTTCGGCTCCCCGCCGCAGCAGCCCGAGACGGAGCAGCCCTCGCCGTCGGCCCGCTTCGACGCTGCCCGGCTGGACGTCGCGCGCGGCGCCCTCGCCGAGGCCGAGGCGGCACCGGCCCGCGACATCCGCGACGGGTTCGACCGCATCAGCAACGTCGCCATGCACGCACTCGGCCGGCGCGGCATGTCCGTCCGCGAGCTGCGCGAGCGACTGCTCGAGCGCGAGTTCGACGAGCACGAGGTCGAGGCCGAGATCGACCGGCTCGAGTCGGTCGGGCTGCTGGACGACGGGGAGTTGGCCGAGACGCTGGTCCGCACCCTGCGCGAGCGCAAGGGCTTCGGGCGAGCGGCGCTCGTCGCCGAGCTGAAGCGGCGGAAGCTCCACCCCGACGCCATCGACGCGGCCCTCGCCGACCTCGGAGACGACGAGCTCGAGCGGGCGGTCGAGCTCGCGCGCAAGCGCGCGCCGCAGCTACGGTCGCTCGAGCCGGAGGTCGCGAAGCGGCGCCTCGGTGCGTTCCTCATGCGCAAGGGCTACAGCGGCTCCGTGGTGGGCACCGCCGTCGACCGTGCGCTCACGCCGAGCGGCCCTGTCTTCCGGTGACAGGTGGCCCACCGGCCCAGGCTTAGGCTTGTCGCCATGACCGACGTGCTCGAGCGGCAGCGCACCTACGAGGTGCGCACCTACGGCTGTCAGATGAACGTGCACGACTCCGAGCGGCTCAGCGGATCACTCGAGGCCGCAGGGTACGTCCGCGCCACCGACGGGGAGCCGGACGTGGTCGTCATCAACACCTGCGCGGTGCGCGAGAACGCCGACAACAAGCTCTACGGCAACCTGGGCCACCTCGCCGACATCAAGCGCACCCGCGACCTGCAGATCGCCGTCGGCGGCTGCCTCGCGCAGAAGGACAAGGCGACCATCATCGAGAAGGCGCCGTGGGTCGACGTCGTCTTCGGCACCCACAACATGGGTTCACTGCCGACCCTGCTCGAGCGCGCCAGGCACAACGGCGAGGCGCAGCTCGAGATCCTCGAATCGCTCGAGGTGTTCCCCTCGACACTGCCCACCCGTCGCGAATCCACGCACAGCGCCTGGGTCTCCATCTCGGTCGGCTGCAACAACACCTGCACCTTCTGCATCGTCCCGTCGCTGCGCGGCAAGGAGAAGGACCGTCGCCCCGGCGACATCCTCGCCGAGATCCAGGCCATCGTCGACGACGGCGCCGTCGAGGTCACGCTGCTCGGCCAGAACGTCAACTCCTACGGGGTGGAGTTCGGCGACCGGCAGGCGTTCGGCAAGCTGCTGCGTGCCGCCGGTCAGATCGCCGGGCTCGAGCGCATCCGGTTCACCAGCCCCCACCCGGCGGCGTTCACCGACGACGTGATCGACGCGATGGCCGAGACGCCCGCCGTCATGCCGCAGCTGCACATGCCGCTGCAGTCCGGTTCCGACCGCATCCTCAAGGCGATGCGCCGGTCGTACCGCTCGGAGCGGTTCCTCGGCATCCTCGACCGCGTCCGCGCCAGGCTGCCGCACGCGGCGATCTCGACCGACATCATCGTCGGCTTCCCCGGCGAGACCGAGGAGGACTTCCAGGAGACCCTGAGGGTCGTCGAGCAGGCGCGCTTCGCCTCCGCCTTCACGTTCCAGTACTCCATACGCCCCGGTACGCCCGCCGCCACCATGGACGAGCAGGTGCCGAAGGAGATCGTGCAGGAGCGGTACGAGCGCCTCACCGCCCTGCAGGAGCGCATCAGTCTCGAAGAGAACCAGGCGCTCGTCGGCACCACCGTCGAACTGCTCGTCACCGATGCCGGCAGCCGCAAGAGCGACCGCGGCACCGGCCGCGCGCAGGACAGCCGGCTCGTGCACTTCGAGGTGCCCGCCGGCAGCGAGCAGCCGCGGCCGGGCGACATGGTGACCGTGGAGCTCACACACGCGGCGCCGTTCCACCTGCTGGCCGACTCGGTCGACGGGGCCCCGCTCCGCGTGCGCCGTACGCGAGCCGGGGATGCCTGGGATCGCGCGCAGGCCGCCTCCTGCGCCGTCCCGTCGCCGGCACCCGCCGCGGGCGGCAAGGCCGGGGTCTCGCTGGGCATGCCGTCGCTGCGTGTGGCGACCCTGCCGATCTACGACGTCAGCGACGGCCTGCGCTGAGCATCCCGCTCGTCGTCGTCGTCGGCGCCACCGGCACCGGCAAGTCCGACCTGTCCCTGGACCTCGCCGAGTCGCTCGCATTCCGCGGCGTGCGGGCCGAGATCGTCAACGCCGACGCCATGCAGCTGTACCGCGGCATGGACGTCGGCACCGCCAAGTTGCCGGAGCACGAGCGACGCGGCGTCCCGCACCACCTGCTCGACGTGCTCGACCCGACCGACGAGGCCAGCGTGGCCGCGTACCAGCGCGAGGCGCGAGCCGCTGTCGAAGCGGTCGAGCAGCGGGGCGCGGTGCCGATCCTGGTCGGGGGCAGCGGCCTGTACGTCTCCAGCGTCATCCAGGACTTCTCGTTCCCCGCGACGGATCCCGACGTCCGGGCGCGGCTCGAGGCGGAGCTCGAGGTGCTCGGCCCCGGCGTGCTGCATCAGCGGCTGAGGGAACGCGACCCTGCCGCCGCCGAGGCGATCGGACCGCACAACGGACGGCGGCTGGTGCGGGCGCTCGAGGTCATCGAGCTGACCGGCGAGGGATTCGGGTCGGGCCTGCCCGAGACCCGGCAGCCGTGGCGGCGCGCGACGATCCTGCGTCTCGAGGCGCCGCGCGAGCAGCTGGTGCCGAGGCTCGACGAGCGGGTGCGGCGGATGTGGGCGGCCGGCCTGGTCGATGAGGCCCGCGAGCTGGAGTCCGCCGGGCTCGGCGTCACCGCGAGCCGCGCCATCGGGTACGCGCAGGCTCTCGCCCAGCTGCACGGGGAGCTCGACGAGGCCGCGGCCATCGAGCAGACGGCGGCGCTCACCCGCCGCTACGCGAGGCGGCAGGTGTCGTGGTTCAGGCGCTACGACGGCGCGAACCCGATCGCCTTCGACGACCCCGGACGTTCCGCGACGGCGCTGGCGCTCGTGATGGGCGAGGATTGACCCATGGCGACGCTCCAGTTCACCAAGGGTCACGGCACCGGCAACGACTTCGTGCTGTTCGCCGACCCGGAGGGTGAGGTCGCCCTCGCGCCCGACCAGGTCGCCGCCATCTGCGATCGGCACTTCGGGGTCGGCGGCGACGGCGTGCTGCGCGCGGTCCGGTCGGCGCGTCTGGCCGACGGCGCCGCGGCCGCCGCCGAGGGCGCCGAGTGGTTCATGGACTACCGCAACGCCGACGGCTCCATCGCCGAGATGTGCGGCAACGGCATCCGGGTGTTCACCCGCTACCTGCTCGACACCGGCCTGGCCGTGCTCGAGCCGGGGGAGACGATCCGCATCGGCACCCGCGCCGGCGTCATCGAGGTGCGGGCCGACGGCGACGGCTTCCTCGCCGACCTCGGCACCTGGCGGATCGACGGGGGAGAGCCCCTGGTGCGGGCGAAGGAGCTCGCCGTCGCGCGCCCCGGTCTCGGCATCGACGTCGGCAATCCGCACGTCGTCGTGGCGCTGGCCTCTGACGAGGAGCTCGACGGCATCGATCTCGCGTACATCCCCGTCCTCGATCCGGTGCCGGCCCACGGCGCGAACGTGGAGTTCGTCGTCGCGCGCGACCCGCTCGTCGAGGACGGCGTGGGACGCATCCGGATGCGCGTGCACGAGCGCGGCAGCGGCGAGACGCTCTCGTGCGGCACCGGGGCGGTGGCGGCCGCGCTGGCGACCCGCCACTGGGCCGGCGCCGGAGCACCGGACGCCTGGATCGTGGACGTGCCCGGCGGCACGGTGCGGGTCGGCATGGCCCAGCGCGCCGACGGCGAGCACGTCACCCTCAGCGGCCCCGCCGAGCTGGTCTTCGACGGCGCGCTGGAGTTCTGAGCGAAGGCTCAGCTCTGGTGCTTGCGCACTCTGAGCACCCGATACCCCTTGTTCGTCGTCGCGCGGGTCACCGCCAGCTCGCCGGCGAAGGTCGACTGCATCCACCGGTGCAGCGAATCGGAGCCGAGGTTGCGCGCGACGACCAGCCAGGCGTCGGTGCCGGGCTCCAGTCGGGGGAGCCAGCGGCGCAGCAGTCCATGCAGCTCGTCCTTGCCGACGCGGATCGGCGGATTCGACCAGATCGTCATGAATCGCACATCGTCGGGAATATCCGAGGGCGTGACTGCTTTAATGTTCGGTATGTGGAGCTTCTCGGCGTTCGCCCGCACCAGATCGAGTGCGCGCTCGTTGACGTCGACCGCCCACACCGTCGCATGAGGTGACTCGAGCGCGAGGGTGAGGGCCACCGGCCCCCAACCGCAGCCGAGATCGAGCAGGTTCCCGCCGGGAGGCGGCGCGGGCACGCTGGAGAGCAGAACCTGCGTCCCGGAGTCGATCCGCTCGGGGCTGAAGACACCGTTCGCGGTGACCAGCTCCATCTCCCGCCCGGCCAACCGGGCGGTGATCGTCCGCAGTTTGAGCTCGCTTCCTGGCGTCGCCGAGAAGTAATGCTCGCTGCTCATGCACAGACCGTACACGCAATCAGAAACTAGGGTGAAGACACCATGACGGATACCAGGACCACCGACCGCTCGGGCGATGACGCCGCGGTCGACCGCGTCCTCGCGACCGACGAGACCCGCTCGACGGTGACCCGCTTCGGCGGCGCCGCGCAGGCGCTCCAGGCGCAGGACCAGTACGAGGATGCCCGCGACGGCGAGCAGTTCGAGCGCGAGGAACGCGAGGCGCTGCGTCGTGTCTCGGGCCTCTCCACCGAGCTGCAGGACGTCACCGAGGTCGAGTACCGGCAGCTGCGCATCGAGAACGTCGTGCTCATCGGCATCTACTCGCAGGGCAACCTGCAGGAGGCGGAGAACTCGCTGCGCGAGCTCTCCGCGCTGGCGGAGACCGCCGGCGCCGTCGTGCTCGACGGGCTGCTGCAGCGCCGGCCGAACCCCGACCCGAGCACGTTCTTCGGCAAGGGCAAGGCGCAGGAGCTCGCGGCGGTCGTCGCGGCGACCGGCGCCGACACCGTAATCGCCGACACCGAGCTGGCCCCGAGCCAGCGCCGTGCCCTCGAGGACATCGTGAAGGTGAAGGTGATCGACCGCACCGCCGTCATCCTCGACATCTTCAGCCAGCACGCCAAGAGCCGCGAGGGCCGGGCGCAGGTCGAGCTCGCGCAGCTCGAGTACCTGCTGCCGCGTCTGCGCGGGTGGGGTGAGTCGATGTCCCGCCAGGCCGGTGGCCAGGTGGGCGCCGGTCAGGGCATGGGAAGCCGCGGCCCCGGTGAGACGAAGATCGAGCTCGACCGCCGCCGCATCCACACCCGGATGTCCAAGCTGCGTCGCCAGATCAAGGGCTTCGCTCCGGCACGCCAGGCGAAGCGCGCGAACCGCGACCGGTTCCAGGTGCCGAGCGTCGCGATCGCCGGGTACACCAACGCCGGCAAGTCGAGCCTGCTGAACCGGCTGACCAAGGCCGGGGTGCTCGTCGAGAACGCGCTGTTCGCGACCCTCGACCCGACGGTGCGGCGCAGCCGCACCCCGGACGGCCGCGAGTTCACGATCGCCGACACCGTCGGCTTCGTGCGCAACCTCCCGCATCAGCTGGTGGAGGCGTTCCGCTCGACGCTCGAGGAGGTCGGGGACTCCGACGTCATCGTGCACGTGGTCGACGCGTCGCACCCCGACCCGGCGGCGCAGCTCGCCACGGTGCGTGACGTGATCGGCGAGGTGGGCGCGCGCGACCTGCCCGAGATCGTCGCGTTCAACAAGGCCGATCTCGCCGACGACGAGCAGCGCATGGTGCTGCGCGGCCTGGAGCCGACCGGCGTGTTCGTGTCGGCGCGCACCGGTGAGGGCGTCGACGAGCTGATCTCGAGGATCGCGGATGCGCTGCCGTCGCCCGAGATCCAGGTCGAGCTGCTGGTGCCCTACGACCGCGGCGAGATCATCTCGCGGCTGCACGTGCAGGGCCGGGTGCTGCGCACCGACTACGAGGAGGACGGCACGCGGGTGACCGCGTTCGTGCATCCCGCCCGCATGGGCGAGCTCGAGCCGTTCCGCGTCTGAGTGCAGCGGAGGGCGGCGCGGTCGACCGCGCCGCCCTCCGTCATGTCGGTCTCAGACCGAGCGCAGCACCGTGACGACTTTGCCGAGCACCTCGGCCTCGTCGCCCAGGATCGGCTCGAACGCGCTGTTGCGCGGTAGCAGCCAGGTGTGGCCGTCGCGCTGCTTGAACACCTTGACCGTCGCCTCGCCGTCGAGCATGGCCGCCACGATGTCGCCGTTCTCGGCAGTCCGCTGCTGCCGCACGACGACCCAGTCGCCGTCGCAGATGGCCGCGTCGATCATCGACTCTCCGACCACCTTGAGCATGAAGAGCTCGCCCTTGCCGGTCAGCTGGCGGGGGAGCGGGAAGACCTCATCGACCTGCTGTTCCGCCGTGATCGGGATGCCCGCCGCGATGCGCCCGACGAGCGGCACGAGTACGGCGTCCCCGACGGCCGGTGCGTCACCCTCGGGGGCGTCGGAGCCGGGCAGGTCGATCAGCACCTCCATCGCGCGCGGCCGGTTCGGGTCGCGCCGCAGGTAGCCGCTGAGCTCGAGCTGGTTGAGCTGATGGGTCACGCTCGACAGCGAGGACAGTCCGACGGCGTCGCCGATCTCGCGCATGCTCGGCGGATAGCCGCGGCTCGAGACCGATCGCTGGATCACGTCGAGGATGGCCAGCTGCTTGTCGCTCAGGCTGGTGCGACGGCGGGTGCCGGCGGTGCGGGGCGTCTCGTCCATCGCGTCTCCAATGTCGGTGGTTGATTCGAAACTGTATCCGGCGCGAGGGGCCGAGGCAAACATCCCTTCGAGTGTGTCGCGGCGGATGTCGGTGGCAGGTTCGAAGATCGCCTTGCGAATCGCCCGATTCGAAACTATATTCGGAACACAGCTTCGCATCCGGCCGCCTCCCGGCCGAGGCGCCGGATGCGAAACCCTCGGAAGGGAACGGACGCGACATGAGCACTGCGACGATCGGATACGGCACCGGCATCATCCCGGCCTCTGGCCGCCCCGCGCAGCCCCGCCTCCGCCTCACCAAGCGCGGCCGCGGGGTCCTGACGACCCTCGCGGCCGCACCACTCGTGGTCGGCGCGTTCCTCTTCGCGCTGAACGGCGGCGGCGCCACGGCATCGCTGCAGTCCTCCGACGTGCCGTTCGAGTACGTCACGGTCGAGGCCGGTCAGTCGCTGTGGTCGGTGGCCGAGTCCATCGCCCCGCAGGCCGACCCGCGCGACGTGATCGAGCAGTTGAAGGATCTGAACCGGCTCGGCTCAACCGAGCTGCTGGCCGGTCAGCAGCTGGCGATCCCGGTGGAGTACCGCTAGCACTGACCGCGGGCTCCTCCAGCCCTAGGCTTGATCGGTGACCTCGCTCGACGACCTGCCGATCCGCGACGACCTGAGGGGCAAGCAGCCCTACGGAGCGCCGCAGGAGCACGTCCGCGTGCGGCTGAACGTCAACGAGAACACGCACGCCATCCCGGAGGCCGTCGCCACCGACATCGTGTCTGCCCTCGCCGGGGCCGTGCTCGGGGTCAACCGCTACCCGGACCGCGAGTTCACGCTGCTGCGCGAGTCGCTCGCAGGCTATCTCGGCTCCGGCGTCGGACCGGACCAGATCTGGGCGGCGAACGGCTCCAACGAGGTGCTGCAGCACGTGCTGCAGGCGTTCGGCGGGCCCGGTCGCAGCGTGCTCGGCTTCCCGCCCACCTACTCGATGCACCCCATCATCGCGTCGGGCACCGGTACCCGGTGGATCCCGGCCGACCGCGACGAGGGCTGGGAGCTGTCGCCGGAGACCGTGGTCGCGGCGATCGAGCGGGAGCGGCCCGACCTGGTCTTCCTGTGCTCGCCGAACAACCCGACCGGCACACCGCTTCCCATCGACACCATCGCCGCCGCCGTGGAGGCTTCGGAGGGCATCGTGCTCGTCGACGAGGCCTACGCCGAGTTCTCGGACGGACCCACCGCGCTCGACCTGCTGCCCGGGCACCCCCGGTTGCTGGTGAGCCGCACCATGAGCAAGGCCTTCGCCTTCGCCGGCGCCCGCGTGGGGTACCTCGCCGCCGACCCCGCGGTGATCGACGCCCTGCGGCTGGTGCGGCTGCCGTACCACCTCTCCGCCCTCACGCAGGCCGCCGCCGTCGCCGCGCTCGCCCACGCGCCGGAGATGCTCGCCATGGTGGGCGAGATCCGCACCCAGCGCGACCGGATGGCCGCCGCCCTGCCCGAGCTCGGGTACCCGGTGTGGCGCAGCGCCGCGAACTTCGTGCTGTTCGGCGGGGTCGCCGACCCGCGACGCACGTTCGAGGCACTGCGCGAGCGCAGCATCCTGATCCGCGACGTCGGCATCCCGAACCACCTGCGGGTCACCGCGGGCACCGAGGGCGAGACGACCGTGTTCCTCGACGCGCTGTCGCAGGTCGACAACTCCTAGGATCGACGAGTGAGCAGAACCGCCGCACTGACCCGCACGACGAGCGAGTCGAGCATCGAGCTGCGCCTCGACCTCGACGGCACCGGCACGTCGACCATCGACACCAGCGTGCCGTTCTTCGATCATCTGCTGACCGCGTTCTCGAAGCACTCGCTGATCGACCTCGACGTGAAGGCGACCGGCGACACCCACATCGACGTGCACCACACCGTCGAGGACATCGGCATCACGCTCGGCACCGCCATCAAGCAGGCTCTCGGTGACAAGCGGGGCATCTCGCGCTACGGCGACGCCCTGGTGCCGCTCGACGAGGCGCTGGTGCAGGCCGTCGTCGACGTCTCCGGCCGCCCGTACCTGGTGCACACCGGCGAGCCCGCCGGCTTCGAGCTGCACCTCATCGGCGGCCACTTCACCGGATCGATGCTGCGGCACGTGTTCGAGGCGATCGCCTTCAACGCAGCGCTGACCGTGCACGTCGCCGTGCTCGGCGGTCGCGACCCGCACCACATCGCCGAGGCCGAGTTCAAGGCGTTCGCCCGCGCGCTCCGCTTCGCCGTGCAGCCCGACCCTCGCGTCGAGGGCGTGCCGTCGACGAAGGGCGCTCTTTGATGGTGCGCCCCACCGTCGCGCTGCTCGACTACGGCTCCGGCAACGTGCACTCGGCGGCGAAGGCCCTCGAGGCGGCCGGTGCCGACGTCACCCTGACGGCGGACCGGCAGCGGGTCGAGACCGCCGACGGGCTGCTCGTGCCGGGCGTCGGCGCCTTCGAGGCGGTCGTCACCCAGCTGCAGGAGGTGCGCGGCGGCGAGCTGATCGGGCGCCGCTTGAGCGGCGGCCGGCCGGTGCTGGGCATCTGCGTCGGCATGCAGGTCATGTTCGAGCGCGGGGTGGAACGCGGTGCGGACACGCCCGGCCTCGGCGAGTGGCCCGGCGTGGTCACCGAGCTCGAGGCGCCCGTGCTGCCGCACATCGGCTGGAACACGGTCGAGGCGCCCGAGGGCTCGGTGCTGTTCGACGGGCTGCGTGACGAGCGCTTCTACTTCGTGCACAGCTTCGGGGCCCAAGACTGGAGCCTGCGGGTCGACCCGCCGTTCCCGCAGCCCCGGCTCACCTGGGCCGAGCACGGCTCCCGATTCCTCGCCGCGGTGGAGAACGGGCCGCTGTCGGCCACCCAGTTCCACCCGGAGAAGTCGGGCGAGGCGGGCATCCGTCTGCTCTCCAACTGGGTCCGCAGCCTGTAGGCCGCTACCATCGGGTTCTTGTGCGCGGCGACCGCCGCCCGGAACGCTGATCGCACTCGAGGAACATCATGAGCGAGTTCAACACCACGCCCGAGCTGATCCTGCTGCCGGCCGTGGACGTCGCCGGCGGCAAGGCTGTGCGCCTCACCCAGGGCGAGGCCGGCACCGAGACCGGCTACGGCGACCCCGTGGACGCCGCCCGCGAATGGGTCGAGCAGGGCGCGCAGTGGATCCACCTCGTCGACCTCGACGCCGCCTTCGGCCGCGGCAACAACCGGGGCGTCATCAAGAAGGTCATCAAGAGCGTGCCGCGCCGCGTCAACATCGAGCTCTCCGGCGGCATCCGCGACGACGCCAGCCTCGAGTCGGCGCTTGCCACCGGTGCCAAGCGCATCAACCTCGGCACCGCAGCGCTCGAGAACCCGGAGTGGGCCGCCCACGTCATCGCCGAGTACGGCGACGCGATCGCCGTCGGTCTCGACGTGCGCGGCACCACGCTCGCCGCCCGCGGCTGGACCCAGGAGGGCGGGGACCTCTGGACGGTGCTCGACCGCCTCGAGGACGCCGGTTGCGCGCGCTACGTGCTCACCGACGTGACCAAGGACGGCACGCTGCAGGGACCGAACCTCGACCTGCTGCGGGAGGTCGCCGACCGCACCGACCGCCCGGTCATCGCCTCGGGCGGCGTCGCGTCGCTCGACGACATCGCGGCGCTGCGCGAGCTGGTGCCGCACGGCGTCGAGGGTGCGATCGTCGGCAAGGCCCTGTACGCCGGAGCGTTCACGCTCGCCGAGGCGCTCGACGTCGCCGGCGACTGAGGTGTCGGACTCCGCCGGCGTCCCCTGGGAGGGCCGGTCGTTCCACGCCAACCCCGGCGCCGGTGACGACGGCTCCGCCGACCCGCGGCTGACCGAGGCGATCGCCCGGTTCCGCGCACGGGAGCTCGGCATCGCCGGGGTGATCCCGGCGGTGCGCGCCGCCCGGCTGCTGGTGCCGCTCATCGCCGTGCGCGGGGACGAAGGCGTCGGCGCCCACGGGCAGCTGGTCGACAAGACCCAGGAGCTCTCGATCGTCACGGTCGCCGGCCCCGACGGGCGGGCGGTGCTGCCCGCGTTCAGCTCCGTGACGGCGATGCAGCGGTGGGATGCCCGTGCCCGCCCCATCCCGATCGAGGCGCCCCGCGTGGCCCTGGCCGCCGCCGCCGAGGGCACCCCGCTGATCGTGCTCGACCCCGGGTCGGAGCAGATGCTCGGCATCCGGCGTCCCGCCCTCCGGGCGCTCGCCACCGGAGAGGCCTGGACGCCCGCCTTCGAGGACGAGGCCGTGCTGCAGGCGTTCCTGGCGACCGCGGCCGATCTGCCGGTGCGCGCCATCCAGCTCGCGCCGGGTGATCCGGATGCCCGGCTCGCCGCACCCGAAGTGCTGGTGCAGCTGGCGATCGAGGGCGACCCGGCGCCGACCGTGCGCACGCTGGGGGAGCGGTGGGCATCCGACCCCCTCATCGCGGAGCGGGTCGACTCGATCGCCGTGCGGGTCGAGCGGGTCTAACCAGGTTCGCCGACGCTCTCGGGTGTCGCGACCTCGTCCTCCGGCTCGCCGGGCGCTGTGCGGGCCGCCTCCATGGCGGCGCGGCCCGAGGGCAGCGCGATCGCCACGACCATGACCACGGCGGTGACGATGCCGGCGCCGACCAGCAGCGACTGCACGGTCACGATGTCGGCGAGCGGCCCGAACACGAGCATGCCCGCCGGAGTCGCCAGCGCCATGACGATGCCGACGTAGCTGAACACCCGGCCGTGCTTCGAGGGCTCCACCGTCTGCTGGATGAGCGTCATGAACGGCGCGCTGAACGCGGGCACCAGCAGGCCGATCAGCAGCATGAAGCCGTAGAAGATCCACAGCTCCGGGCTGAGCCCGAGACCCACGGTCAGCACGGCGAACCCGAACGTCGACACCAGGATGAGCGACAGCGGGCTGCGCTTGGCGAGCACGGTGGACACCAGGATGCCGCCCGCGATCATGCCCGCGCCGAAGGCGAGCTCCAGGTAGGTGAGCAGCAGCGGATCCTCGCCCCACGTGCGCGCGATCATCAGCGGGGTGATGAACGACGGGGCGACCGTGAGCAGGAAGATGATGGCGAACACCGTCAGCAGCCATCGCACCACGCGGTGCGAGGAGATGTACCGGAAGCCCTCGACCAGGTCCTCCTTGTAGCTCGTGGCGCCTTCGGCGCTGCGGTCGAGCGTCGGCACCTTCACCAGCGCGAGCAGGCCGATGCCGACCACGGCGGTGGCCACGTCGATGAAGAAGGTCGGCACGATGCCGGCGAGGGCGTACACGCCGCCGGCCACCGCGGGCGCGAGCAGGGTCATCGCCGACTGGATGGTGCCGAACAGGCCGTTGACGCGCATGAGCTGCTCGCCGGGGACGATCTGCGGGATCATCGCCTGCACCGCCGGCGTCTGGAACCCGGCGCCGACGGAGCGCACCGCCACGGCCAGCAGGATGATCCAGAGGTCGGTGACACCGGTGAGCATCAGCAGGGCGAGCGCGAGGGTGGTCGCCGCGATGATCGCGTCCGCGGTCATGACCAGCACCCGCCGGTTGATCCGGTCCGCGAGGGTGCCGCCGAAGATGGACACCAGCCCCTGCGGCAGGAACGCGGCGAGCGCGTAGATCGCGACCGCGAGGCCGGACTTCGTCTCGAGCGTGACGTACCACATGACCGCGTACTGCACGATTATCGAGCCGAACAGCGAGACCGTCTGGCCGGTGAGGAACAGGCCGACGTTGAGCTTCCAGCGCTCGGGGATCGCGGTGGTGGAGGGCTCGGTCGTGGTCATGTGCACAGCGTACACATCGACCGGGGAGGAGTCGAGATCAGTTCACGGGTCCGGTGAACTTCTCACCCGGGCCGGCACCCGGCGCATCCGGGAACCGCGAGGTCTCGCGGAAGGCGAGCTGCAGGCTGCGCAGCCCGTCGCGCAGCGGCCGCGCGTGCGAATCGCCCACCTCGGGCGCGGCGGCGGTGACCAGCCCGGCGAGCGAGGTGATGAGCTTGCGCGCCTCGTCGAGGTCGATCTCCGACCGGGCGTCCGGGGTGTCGCCGAGGCCGAGCTTCACCGCGGCGGCGCTCATCAGGTGCACCGCGACCGTGTTGATGAGCTCCACCGCGGGCACCTCCGCGATATCGCGCAGTTCGTCGTCGCTGAGGCCTGGGGCGTCGGACATGGCGGGTCCTTACGTGGTAGGGGCGGCCTCTGCTATCCTTGACCAGGCTCCGGGGCACCAGCCCCGGCACGAAAGTGGAGTTCCCTCCCACCTGTTGGCCGCTTCTCAAGGCTACCGGGTCGTTGACACCCCGTCCGTCGGGGGCCGCCAGGCGATCGACGGGCAGCACAAGGGCGTCGCGGAATGACCTCGTTCGTGTGCCGAACCACGAATTGAAGGAGCTCCGCATCAGCGATCCCCGTACCAACGACCGCATCCGCGTCCCTGAGGTCCGACTCGTCGGACCCGGTGGTGAGCAGGTGGGCATCGTCGCCATCGACGTCGCCCTGCGCCTGGCTCGCGAGGCAGACCTGGATCTGGTCGAGGTCGCGCCCAACTCCAAGCCTCCCGTCGCCAAGATCATGGATTACGGCAAGTTCAAGTACGAGGAAGCGCAGAAGGCCAAGGAGGCCCGGCGCAAGCAGGCGAACACCATCCTCAAGGAGGTCCGGTTCCGCCTGAAGATCGACAAGCACGACTACGACACCAAGCGCAAGCGCGCGGAGGGCTTCCTCCAGGCCGGCGACAAGGTCAAGGCGATGATCCTGTTCCGCGGCCGTGAGCAGTCCCGCCCCGACCAGGGCGTGCGGCTGCTGCAGCGCTTCGCCGAGGACGTCGCGGAGTGGGGCTCGGTCGAGTCGAACCCCACCATCGACGGCCGCAACATGGTGATGGTCATCGGACCCCACAAGAACAAGGCGACGGCGAAGGCCGAAGCCGAGGCCAAGAAGGCCGCCAACAAGCCACCGCGCAACGCGGGAGAGGCTCCGGCTCCGACGGAGACGGAAGACACGAAAGAGAAGAACGATGCCTAAGCAGAAGACGCACTCCGGTGCGAAGAAGCGCTTCAAGGTCACCGGCAGCGGCAAGATCATGAAGCAGCAGGCCGGCATGCGCCACAACCTCGAGGTCAAGCGCGCGAAGGTCAAGCGCCGCCTCAACCACGAGGAGGTGCTGGCGCCGCAGGACGCCAAGGTCATCAAGAAGCTCCTGGGCAAGTAAGGGAACACGGACTCATGGCAAGAGTGAAGAGGGCGGTCAACGCCCACAAGAAGCGTCGCGTCATCCTCGAGCGGGCCTCCGGCTATCGCGGTCAGCGTTCGCGCCTGTACCGCAAGGCCAAGGAGCAGGTCACCCACTCCCTCGTCTACGCGTACCGCGACCGCCGCGCGCGCAAGGGCGACTTCCGCCGCCTGTGGATCCAGCGCATCAACGCCGCTGCCCGCGCCAACGGCATGACCTACAACCGTTTCATCCAGGGCCTCGGGCTCGCGGGCGTCGGTGTCGACCGCCGCATCCTCGCTGACCTCGCGATCACCGAGCCGGCCACGTTCGCCGCGCTC
>DATMVL010000253.1:0-2038 GCA_035563175.1 Rhodoglobus sp.
GAGGTGGGAACGAACAGCAGTTCGCGATCGCCCTCGCCCGCAAGCGAGCGGCGCGCGGCGGCGGCGATGTCGTCGGCATCCGAGAGCACGTTCGTGAGCACCTCGACGGCCTCACGGTGCACCCACGCGATCGAGGTGCCGGGAAGGATGTCGTGGAACTCGTGCAGCAGCACGGTCTCCCACAGCCGGTCGAATTCGGCCTGCGGGTACGCTGCGCCGGTGCGTACGGCATCGGTGGCGGCCCAGAGCTCGGCTTCGATGAGCGCGTGCTCCGCCCAGCGGTGCAGCGCCTTCGTCGCGTGCTGACTGGTCAGGGTGCCTCGGTGCAGCTCGAGGTAGAGCTCGCCCACCCAGACCGCCGGGTGCGGCAGCTCGGCGCGAGCGGCTTCGAAGAACTCATCCGGGTGCTCCCACACCACCTTCGCGCTACCCTCGAGGTCCTTCAGGCGACGGGCGCGCCCCGTCATCTCGCGGGTCGTGCCGCCCCCGCCGTCACCCCAGCCCACCGGCGCGATGGAGCGCGACGAGAACCGGCTCTCCTTGAACTGTCGAGCAGCCTTCGCCACCTCCATCCCGCTGAGCTGCGAGTTGTAGGTGTCCATCGACGGGAAGTGCGTGAACACCTGCGACCCGTCGATGCCCTCCCAGAGGAAGCTGTGGTGCGGGAAGACGTTCTGCTGGTTCCACGAGATCTTCTGGGTGAAGAACCACTCGAAGCCTGCTCGCCGCATGAGCTGGGGAAGGGCGGGCGAGTAGCCGAAGCTGTCGGGCAGCCAGACCCCCTTCGACCGGATGCCGAACTCGCGCTCGAAGAACCGCTGGCCGTGAGAGAACTGGCGCACCAGCGACTCGCCCGTGGGCATCACCGTGTCGGACTCGACCCACATGCCCCCGAGCGGCAGGAAGCGCCCCGCGGCGACTGCGGCCTTGACGCGCTCGAACACCTCGGGGCGGTGCTCCTTCAACCAGGCGTACTGCTGCGCACTCGACATGCCGTACTGGAACTCGGGCTCCTCGTCGATCAGCGCGGTCATCGACGAGGAAGTGCGGGCGACCTTGCGGATCGTCTCGCGCACCGGCCAGAGCCACGCCGAATCGATGTGCGCGTGGCCGACTGCCGAGATGCGATGTGCGCTCGCCTCGGCGGGAGCGGCGAGGACGTCTGCCAGCTGGGCACGGGCGGCCGCGGCCGTCTCGGTGATGCGCTGCAGGTCGAGGACGTCGAGTGCGTCGTCCATCGCCTGCAGGATGCGCATACGGCGGGGCGAGGTCGCGGGAAGTTCCGCCTGCAGCTCGAACAGCACGTCGAGGTCGAGCGAGAGCTCGAAGACCTCTCGCTCGAAGACGGCGAGGTCCATGCGGCGGGCGCGGTACAGCGGCTCCGCAGACGACGTGACGATGTCTCCCTCCTGCGTGGGCAGGAAGGGGTGGTAGTCCAGCAGCACCGGGTTGGATGCCGCCTCGAGGTACAGCTCGACCGGCTCGTCGCCGTGCGCATCCTCCGTGACCGGCAGCCACTGGTTGCGCGGGTTGATGCTCTTCACCGGCGAGCCGTCCGGCAGGTAGACCAGCGCCTCGCACTGGAAGCCCGGCATGTTGATGTCGAACCCGAGATCGATGACCGCCTCGACCCGGCTCCCCGCCCACTCTGCGGGTACGCGGCCGGTGAGCTTGAACCAGGTGGTGCCCCACGCCGGGCCCCACGCGGCGCCGACGGAAGCCGGCGAGAACTCGAGCGCCAGCCCGTCCGCCGGGCTGATCGGCTCGCCCGGCAGCTCATGGATCTCGATCGTCAGCGGGGTGGATGCCGAGTGGATGGCCGGGCGGATGCGCTCATCGAGCACGCGCTTGACGCGGCCGACGGTGAGCGAGGTGTCGTCATGCATGAATGGATTCTCCGGGCTCGACGGTGCGGGTATCAAGCTGGGGCGTCGGCCGGATCGGCTTCGGCCGGGACGATCGCCGAGGGGATCACGACGACGTCCTGGACCTTCCAGTCCAACCGCGAGATGCTCTCGGCAAGGTCACTGGTCTGCTT
>DATMVL010000254.1:0-9182 GCA_035563175.1 Rhodoglobus sp.
GACGACCTCGCCGCCACGGCCACGGTGACCGCCTCCAGCACCCTGCGCGAGATCGCGGTGGTTCCGGATGCCGGCGAGCCCGTCGAGCAGTTCAGCCTGGCCGAACACGAGGTCGGCCTGCTCTTCCCGGTGCGCCCGTCCTTCGAGGGCGTCGAGCTCGCCGTCACCGTCACCGCGCCCACCGAGCTGGAGCTGGAACTCTGGTCGACCGCCGGCGGCGAGAACCACATCCCGGTCACCATGCTCGACCGCGCCAGCGTCGCGCTGGCGCAGCCGGGGGAGCAGCGCGTGCTCGCGCCGTTCGCGCACCGGTCGGAGGCGGGCGAGAACGTCGTGCTGGTGCTGCGGCGCAACGAGCACGTCGCGCTGCTGGTCGTCGACCGGCCCGGCCCCTACGGGCTGCTCGGCCTCGTGAGCCGCACACCCCGCACCGCGAGCGACCGTGCGCAGAGCAACGCGTGGTCCGCGGAGGAGCTGCGGCGGAAGGCACCCGTGCTGCGGGTGCTCGGCGAGAGCAGCGCCTACGCCCCGCGCAACGCGGTCGAGGGCTACGCGCGACCGTTCGACGGACCCAACCTGTGGTCGTCGGCCCCGCTGCGCGACGACCAGGAGCCCCGGCTTGAACTGACCTGGCTGCAGCCGCAGCCGATCGCGACCGTCGAGGTGGTGCTCAACGACGACGTCGACATCGATCTGGTCAACCTGCACCACCACCGCACGCCGTTCGCGGTCATGCCCGAGCTGGTGCGCGACTACCGCATCGAGATCGCAGATGCCGCCGGCTGGCGCACCGTCGCCGAGGTGCGCGACAACCGCCACCGCCGCCAGGTGCACCGGCTCGACGAGGCGGTGCAGGCCGACCGGCTGCGGTTCGTCGCGACGGCGACGAACGGGTCGCAGTGGGTGAGCGTCGTCGCGCTGCGGGTGTACGCCGACTAGCCGCGGCCGGTGAGGGGCTGGGGCGTCTCGCGGTGGTCCTCTTCGTGCAGCCGGTCGTACACGAGATCGGGCACCCGCTGCGCGACCAGCGCCCAGAGCAACCCGCCGACGAGTGCGTCGCTGGCGCGGCCGGCGAAGTAGTCGGTCCACGACCCGCCGACCCCGGTGCCGGTGTAGAGCGGGACGTCCACCCTCCGGGCCAGGGTCGAGTCGGGCGCGCCCGTCACCACGACCGAGAGGGCGCGGTTGGTGCGGGCGATCGCGACGAACCGCTCCGCCAGGGGGCTCTCGCCTGAGCGCGACAGCACGAGCGCGACGTCGCCCTCGCCGAGCAGGCTCGCGCCGACCTGGGAGTAGTACGGACCCTCGTCGAACCACACCGGGATGCCGATGCGGAACAGGCGCAGGTACAGCTCGTAGGCGGGCGGGCCGTCGCCCCACTCGCCGAAGATGTGCACGCGACGCGCCGCGACGATCTGGTCGGCGACCCGGCCCATGGCGTCCAGGTCGACGGACGCCATGGCGTTGCGGGCCGCGTTGAACTGGTTGCCGGCGAGGGTGCTCAGCACCTTCTCGGCGGGGTCGCCGGGTGAGATCGCGGAGCCGATGTCGCGCTCCCAGCCGGCCTGCACGCCTCGACCGTGCTCGCTGGCGATCGCGGCGCGGAACTCCGGGAAGCCGTCGAAGCCGAGCGACGCCGACAGGCGGGTCACCGTGGCGGGCGAGGTCTCGGCCTCGGCGGCGAGCCAGGTGATGGAGCTGCGGCTCGCGGTCTGCGGGTCGGCCAGGATGACCTCCGCCACCCGCCGCTTCGCGCCCACCAGTGTCGGCAGCGCCATCCGCACCAGGGCGAGCGGGCTCTGGTCGTTGACCCCGTTCACTCGCCAGCCCTCCCCGCGCTCGCCACGCCGCGCCTCGGTATCCGGACCCGACACTACCGCCTCAGCTGTCATCGGCCTTCGCCCCCGGTCGGCCGAGCCGCGGCTCCGGCACGAACCGTGCCGTCGACGGCGTAGCGCCGTCGAGCTCGAGCACGACGAGCTCGTTCCGGCCCTCCCGCAGCAGCGGACCGGGCACGTACAGGGTCTGCGTCGGGCCGCGCTGCCAGAACCGGCCGAGGTTCGCTCCGTTGACCCACGCCATCCCCTTCCCGAAGCCGGTGGTGTCGAGGAACAGATCGGCCGGCTCCGCCAACTCGAACTCCCCGCCCGCCAGCACCGGAGCGTCGAGGGTCGCGGCGCCGTTCAACGAGCGCAGCGGCACCGAATCGAGCTCGATCGCGGCCGCGCTCCACCCCTGCACCGCAGCGCCGTCCAGGGTGACCGGCCCGAGCAGCCCCTTCGCCTCGCCGATGCGCGGGCCGTAGTTCACCCGCCCCAGATCCTCCACCAGCACGTCGATGCGTGCGCCCTCGCGCACCTCGCAGCCGCCGGGCGCATCGCGCTCGACGACCGCGACCCGCACGCCGTCGAGCAGCACGATCGCGCGATCGCGCACCTCACCGAGGTCGAGCCGGCCGGATGCGGGCGCGACCGTCGAGTACCGCACGAGGCCGCCCGGCAGACCCAGCGCATCCATGGTCGGCGGATGCTCGTGCTCGGGCCGGTCCGGCCCGGGCTGCACCAGCGGCCCGACGCGATGCAGTGCCACCTCGAACGCGGGTGCCGGCCCCGCCGGCGCGGGCACGTCATCCGGAAGCTCGGTGTACCGGCCCAGCACCTCGCGGAACGCCCAGTACTTCTCGGTGGGCTGCCCGTCCTCGCTGAGCAGCGCGTCGTAGTCGTACGAGGTCACGGTCGGCTGCAGCGCGTCGTGGTAGTTCGCGCCGCTGGTGAAGCCGAAGTTGGTGCCGCCGATGAACATGTAGATGTTCACGGATGCCCCGGTGCTCAGCAGCGCGTCGAGATCGGCGGCGCTGTCCGCGGCCGGGTTCACGTGGTGCGGGCCGCCCCAGTGGTCGAACCAGCCCACCCAGTACTCGGAGCACATCAGCGGACCGGTGGGCTGGTGGCGGCGCAGCGTCTGCAGCCGCTCCACCGCGCGTGAACCGAAGGATGCGGTGGCGTGCACGCCGGGCAGGGTGCCGTTGGTCAGCATGGTGTCGTCGGCCTGGTCGACGGTGGTGAGCGGCACCGTGATGCCGCCGGCGCGGGTGAGGTCGACGAGGGTGCGCAGGTAGGCGGCATCGGAGCCGTAGGCGCCGTACTCGTTCTCGACCTGCACCAGGATGATCGGCCCGCCCCGGTCGATCTGCCGCGGGGCGAGGATCGGCATCAGCGCCGCGTAGTACTCCTCGATCGCGGCGAGGTAGACCGGGTCGCTCTCGCGCAGGCGGATGCCCGGTGTCGCGGTGAGCCAGGCGGGCAGCCCGCCGTTGTGCCATTCGGCGCAGATGTACGGGCCGGGGCGCACGATCGCGCGCATGCCCTCGGCGTGCACCTCGTCCAGGAACCGGCCGAGGTCGACCCCGCCGTCGGTGCGGAACTCGCCGCGGCGGGTCGAGTGCGCGTTCCAGGCGACGTACGTCTCGATCGTGTTGAGCCCGAGCTGACGGGCCTTGCGGATGCGGTCGCGCCATTGGTCGGGATGGATGCGGAAGTAGTGGATGGCCCCGGACAGGATGCGGAAGGGGGCGCCGTCGAGCAGGAAGTCGTCGGCGATCTCAAAGGTGGGCATGGCTGCTCCTGGATGCGGCAGCGCCCGGCCCGACCGTTCTCGGGTCGGACCGGGCGCTGGACGGTCGTGTTACCGGTTGACGGTGAAGCCCTGCTCGTCGCCGTACTCGACGAGCGCCTCCTGCCAGGCGAGCAGGCCATCCTGCAGCGACGTCTCACCGACGAAGGCCTTGCCGACCGTGTCGTTGAAGATGGCGCCGGCGTAGACCTCGTAGGGCAGGAACTGCCAGCCCTCGCGCACCGCGTCGAGCGACTCGACGAACACCTGGTTGATCTCCTGGCCGCCGAAGAACTCGTCGCCGGTCGCCAGGAACTCCTCGGACTCGAGCACGCTGCTGCGGGCCGGGAACGAGCCGCTCGCGAGGGTGATGTCAGCGCCCTCCTCGAGGCTCACGAACCGCTGGAACGCCGCCGCCACGAGCTTGTTCTCGCTCTGCTCGAGCATCGCGAAGCTGCCGCCGCCGTTCACCGAGCTCGACTGCTCGCCCGCCTCGTAGGTGGGCAGCGGGGCGACCCGCCACTGGCCGACGCCGTCGGGCACGCCCGACTTCAGGGTGCCCGCCATCCACGCGCCCGACAGCAGCGTGGCGATGTTGCCGCTCGCGAGGCCGTCGTACCACTCCGTGCTCCACGAGGCGATCGGCGCCAGCAGATCCTCGTCGAGGAGCTGCTGGTAGAACTCGCTGAACTTCACCGAGCCCTCGTCGGCGAGGTCGATGGTCACGTTCTCGCCGTCGACCTGGAACGGGTTGCCGCCGGCGGCCCAGATGAGGCTCTCGGTGAGGCCGGTGTTGCCGGTGTCGGCGGCGATGTACGCGTTGGGGTCGGCGGCGCGGAAGGCGCGGGCGGCCTCGAGGAACTCGTCCCACGTGGTCGGCACCTCGATGCCGTACTTCTCGAACGAGGTCGCGTTGTAGAACAGCGCCATCGGCCCGGCGTTCAGCGGCAGCTCGTACAGGCCTTCGCCGACGTTCACGCTGCCCCAGGTGGCGGGGGTGAACTCGCTCTCGAGCTCGCCGAAGCCGAACTGGTTCAGGTCGACGAGCGAGTCGGTGAGGGCGAACTGCGGGATGGCGTTGTACTCGACGGTCGCCAGGTCAGGCGCGCCCTTGCCCGCCTTGATGGCGTTCTGCAGCTTCGTGTAGTGGTCGGCGCCGGTGCCGACGTTCTCGACCTTCACGGTGATCTTCGGGTACTTCTCCTCGAAGGCCGCCGCGACGTCGGGCAGGCTGCCCGACCACGACCAGATGGTGAGCGTGCTCTCCTCGTCGAGCGCCGCCTGGATGTCCTCCTCGGTGACCGCGCCGGTGTCGGCGCCCGCATCGGTGCTGCAGGCGGCGAGGCCGGCGGCGACGATCGCGGCGCCGGCGATCAGGGAGACGTGCCGCAGCATCCGGCTGCGTCGACGTGACTGCATGGGTGTTCCTTTCGTGGTGGTGGGTGGTGCTGTGAGGGTCAGCCCTTGACGCTGCCGGCCGCCAGACCGGACTGCCAGAAGCGCTGCAGGGTGAGGAAGAGGGCGATGATCGGCACGATCGCGATCAGCGAGCCGGTGATGACCAGGTGGAAGATGACCTCGCCGTCGGCGGTGGAGGCCTGGTTGTTCCACTGGTTGAGGCCGACGGTCAGCGGGTACAGGTTCGGGTCGTTGAGCATGATGAGCGGCAGGAAGTAGTTGTTCCAGCTGCCCACCACCTCGAGCAGGAACACCGAGACGATGCCGGGGGCCAGCAGCCGCAGCCCGATGGTGAAGAAGGTGCGGAACTCGCCGGCCCCGTCCATCCGTGCCGCCTCGATCAGCTCGGTGGGCACCGCATCCGTCGCGTAGGTCCACAGCAGGTACAGGCCGAACGGCGTCACCAGCGACGGGACGATGACGGCCCAGACCGTGTTCGTGATACCCAGGTCGCTGAACAGCAGGAAGGTCGGCACCGCGAGCGCGGCACCCGGCACGGCGACCGCGCCGAGCACCACCGCGAAGAACGCGCGGCGGCCGGGGAAGTCGTACTTCGCCAGCCCGTAGCCGGCGAAGGCGGCGATGAACGTCGAGCCGCCGGCGCCCACCAGCGTGTAGAGCAGGGTGTTGCCGAGCCACCGGACGAACACGCCGTCGTCGTAGGTGAAGACCCCGACCACGTTGTCCCAGAAGGCGGACGAGTCGCCGAACCACAGCCCGAAGGTCGAGAACAGGTCGTCGATGGACTTGGTCGAGTTGACGACCAGCCAGAACAACGGCAGCAGGCTGTAGATGAGGATGAGCCCCATCGCGACGGTGAGCAGCAGCGAGCGCCGGGGGGTGGTGCCGCGCGTCGGCCGCACCAGGGTGGGGACGCGGGTGCGTGCCTTGGCAGACGTGGCCGGGGCTTCGAGCGTGGCGGTCATCAGACATCCCTCCGCAGTCCGCGGCGCTGCACGAGGTAGGCGACCGTGGCGGTGATGACGCCCATGATGATCGCCACCGTCGCCGCCGCGTTGTACTGCTGCCCGGCGAACGACAGCGTGTACGCGTACATGTTGGGCGTGAAGTCGGTGCTGATCACGTTGGGCACCAGACCGCGCAGGATGTTCGGCTCGTTGAAGAGCTGGAAGCCGCCGATCACCGAGAACACGGTCGCGACCACGACCGCCTGCCTGATCGCCGGCAGCTTGATCGAGAACACCACGCGCCACGCGCCGGCGCCGTCGAGCGTGGCGGCCTCGTACAGCTCCTCGGGCACGACCCGGAGGGCCGCGTAGAAGACGAGCATGTTGTAGCCGACGAACAGCCACAGCACGATGTTGCCGATCGCCGGCAGCACCAGGGTCGCCGACAGCGGGTCGGGCAGGGTGATGTTCAGCAGTCCGTTCAGGTCGCCGACGAGGCCGAACTTCGACCCGTAGATGTAGCCCCAGAGCAGCGAGGCGACGACGCCGGGCACCGCGTACGGCAGGAAGATGCCGAGCCGGAACACCGCCGGTGCGTGCAGCCGCGCGCTGTCGAGGGCGAGCGCGGCGAACAGGGCCAGGCCGATCATCACCGGCACCTGGATCAGCACGAACATCGTCACCCGCAGCACCGCGGCCCAGAAGTCGGGGTCCGTGAGCTGCTGCACGTAGTTGTCCAGGCCGACGAACGAGACGCCGCCGATCAGGCGGTCCTGGAACAGGCTGAGCCCGATCGTGTAGACGAGGGGCGCGATGATCGCCACCAGGAACGCGACGCTGAACGGGGCGACGAACACCCAGCCCACGAGCGAGCGACGCGAGCGGCGGAGCCCGATGGGCTTCACTGCTGCTGCGGCTGACGTCGTCGTCATCGTTGCTCCGGAGGTCGGGGAGGTGGTGAAAACCAGGATGACGCGATCACGCGATTCTGTCAAATCCTTTTCATTACGAATGCGTAACCCGTGCGTAGGCCGGTAAAGATTTGCAACCCTCTGGTGGATCGCGAAGGCGCGCTTGACCCCGACGTAGCGTCGTAGTTTCTGCTGAGGGCATGAACCGCTCGGCCGCTGCCTACCTCGCCTCGTATGCCCTCTCGATGCTGGGCAACTCCATCGCCGCGATCGCGCTGCCGTTGATACTGCTGCAGGCGACCGGCAGCGCGCTCGCCGCGGGCACGCTCGCCCTCGCCACCGCGGTGCCGGCGGTGCTGGCGGGCCTCGTCGGCGGGGTCGTGATCGACCGGATCAACCGGGTCACGTCATCCGTCGTCGCCGACCTCATCTCAGCCGCCGCGGTCGCGGCGCTGCCGATCGTGGACGCGGTCACCGGCCTGTCGCTGGGGTGGTTCATCCTGTTCGGCGTGATCGGCGCCGTCGGCGACGTGCCGGGGATGACCGCCCGCGAAGCGCTGCTGCCCGCCATCGTGCGCCGGGGCGGCCTGCAGACCGAGCGCCTCGTCGGGCTGCGCGAGAGCATCGGCGCCATCTCGGTGCTGGTCGGGCCGGCCGCCGCCGGCGGGCTCATGGTGCTGTTCGACGGCAGCACCGTGCTGTGGATCACCGCCGCCACCTCGCTCGGCGCCGCCCTCCTCACCCTGCTGATCCCGCGGCACGACGGCGCCGTCGAAGCGGCGCCGATCGAGAGCGGCGGATGGGCGCAGCTGAAAGAGGGATGGCGCACCATCGCGACGAACCGGTTCGTGCTCGTCGTCACGGCACTCAACCTCGGGATGATCCTCGTGCTGGTCGCGCTGCAGTCGCTGGTGCTGCCGGTCTGGTTCACCGCCGAGGAACAGCCGGGTCTGCTCGGCTTCGTGCTCAGCGCGCTCGCGCTCGGCACGCTGGTGGGCAGCGGCGTGTTCGCGGCGCTCGGCGCCCGCGGAGCCCGACGCGCCTGGTTCGTCGGCGGCATGGTGGGCACACTCGTCGGCATCGCGCTCATCACCACGCTGACGGAGGTCTGGGTCGTGCTCACCGGGGCTGTGCTGCTCGGCGCGACCAGCGGCATCCTGGGCAGCATGCTCGGCGTGCTCATGATCGAGCGCGTTCCGGAGCGGCTGATGGGGCGCGTGATGGGCACGCAGAACGCGCTCATCACGGCCGCGGCGCCGCTCGGCATCGCCGCGGCCGCCGTGCTCACCGAGAGCTTCGACGTGCAGGTGGCCGCCCTCGCGTTCGGCGGCGCGTGGCTCGGCGTCGTGGTGGCGTCGCTCATCTCGCGCTCGCTGCGTACGGTGGGAACCGTGCAGGGCGACGCCGGATGAACAGCGGCGAGCTCGCGCGACTCGCCGGCGTGACTGTGCGGGCCCTGCGGCACTACCACCAGGTCGGCGTGCTCGACGAGCCGCCCCGCTCCGCGAACGGGTACCGCCGCTACGACGTGCACCACCTCATCCGGGTGCTGCGCATCAAGCGGCTCGGCGAGCTCGGCATCGCCCTCGAGCGGATGCCCGCCCTGCTGGCCGCACCCGACGACGGCGCCGAGGCGCTCGACAGCCTCGACGCCGAACTCGCGGCGCAGATCGAGCGGCTGACCCGGCAGCGGCAGACCATCGCCCGGCTGCGCGCCGAGGGCTCCGCGCCCGACCTGCCGCCCGATCTCGCGCGCTTCCTCACCGACGACTACGGCAGCCCGACGCTCGCGCGCATCGACCGCGAGATCACCGTGCTGCTCGCGCACCTCGCCGCACCAGAGGCGGTCGAGCGGCTCGCGGGCGTCTACGCCGCGCTCTACGAACAGCAGGCGATGCCCGCGCTGCAGCAGTTCGGCGCCCGATTCGAGGCGCTGGATGCGGAGGCCGGCCAGGCTGAGATCGACGCGTTGGTCGACGACTTCGTCCGCATCCTGCTGCCGTTGATCCCGCACCTGGTCGACGAGGACGGCCCCGACCTCAGCGCCGCCGCCCATCTCATCGACGAGTATCAGCGCGGCATGCTGAATCCCGCGCAGCAGCGGGCGCTCGACACGCTCGAGCAGCGGCTCGCCACCTGAGCCCCACTGCTACCGTCACGACCATGCACCTCACCCGCTGGGCGATCCTCGGCCCGGGCGCCATCAGCCGGGACTTCGTCGCCGGCCTGCGCGCCTCGGAGTACGGCGTGCTGCACGCGGTCGGCAGCTCCGAGCCGGCGCGCGCCGCCGCCT
>DATMVL010000255.1:0-5766 GCA_035563175.1 Rhodoglobus sp.
GAGACGGGGGTTGCGTTCAGTCCTCGGGCACCACATCCGCCGGCGACTTGTCCGGCCGCCAGCCGCGCCAGCTCGGTTGCCGCAGCTTGCGGGTCGGGGTCCACTCCGCGAACTCGACCTCGCCGACGTGCAGCGGGCTCACCCAGCGCGCGTCCTTGCTGTCGGCGCGCTCCATCGCGCCGAACGGGCTCGTCTTGCGCTCGATGCGCTTCAGCCTCGACGTGATCTCGTCGAGCGCCCGGTCGCTGAACCCGGTGCCGACCCGGCCGACGTAGCGCAGCTCGTCGCCGTCGGGGATGCCGAGCAGCAGCGACCCGACCCGGTGCGCGCGGGTGCCGGTGCCGGGCCGCCACCCGCCGACCACCACCTCCTGCGTGCGGTGGTGCTTCACCTTGAGCCACGACCGCACTCGACGGCCGGGGGAGTAGGTGCTCGTGCGGCGCTTGGCCAGCACGCCCTCGAGCCCCAGCTGCCGGCTGGTGGCCAGTGCCGCGTCGATGTCGCCCTCGAACGCCGGCGGCACGTCGATCGCGCCGATCCCGTCGACCGCGGTCTCGAGCGCGGCACGGCGAGCGGTGTAGTCGTCGCCGAGCAGCGAGCGCTCGTCGTGCTCGAGCAGGTCGAAGGCCATGAACCGCACCGGCACGTCGCGCATGGCGCGTTCCACGTCGCCGGGCTTCGTGAGCTTCATCCGCTGCTGCAGCAGGCCGAAGTCGGGCCGGCCGCGGCGGTTGAGCGCCACGACCTCGCCGTCGAGCACCGCGTCGCCGTCCACGGCCCGGACCAGGTCGCGCAGCTCGGGGTAGGTCGCGGTGACGTCGAGCCCGTTCCGGCTGGCGAGCCGCACCTGCCCGTGCCGCACCTCGGCGATGATGCGCACGCCGTCCCACTTCATCTCGTACGCCCACACCTCCGGGTCGCCGAGCTCGCCCACGGCACCCGGTGACGCCAGCATCGGCAGCGGGAGCTTGCTCCGGCGTTCCGGCCGGCGACCGACGACCTTGCGCCCCTTGCCGTGCTCCGGCTCCTCGCCGGCCGGTGCCATGAGGTGGATGAGCCAGTTGTCCGAGTCGTCGCCGGAACGGCCGCCGGTGTGGATGAGCGCGTACCGGTGGGTGCCGTGCTGCTGTCCGTGCAGGGTCGCGATCACCTCCTTGCCCTCGCGCCACTTCTCCAGCTCGTACGTGCCCTGATCCCAGATGGTCACCTCGCCGGCGCCGTACTGGCCCTTCGGGATGGTGCCCTCGAAGGTGCCGTACTCCAGCGGGTGGTCCTCGGTCTGCACGGCGAGGTGGTTCTGCTTCCGGTCTGTGGGCACCCCCTTCGGCAGCGCCCAGCTCACCAGCACGCCGTCGTGCTCGAGCCGGAAATCCCAGTGCAGCCGGGTGGCGTGATGCTCCTGGATCACGAACGTGCGCCCCTCGGAGGGCGGCGCGACCGCCGACGGCACCGGTTCCGGGGTCTTGGAAGCCTCCCGCATGGACCGGTACTTCGCCAGGCGGTCGTCGGCGCCGTCCGCGTGCTCGAACCCGGCCATCCGCTCCGCCGTCGGCTCGAGCGACCCGAGGTGCCCCTGCGTCAGATCGGCGAGCGGGTCGCCGATGGTCGCGGCGCGTTCCAGCACCTCCTCGAAGTCGAGGTGGCGCAGGTCGGGGTCGTCCAGCTCCTCCCAGGTGCGGGGCGCGGCGACCATCGGCCGAGCCCGGCCGCGCAGCGAGTACGGCGCGATCGTCGTCTTGTTGCCGTTGTTCTGGCTCCAGTCGACGAGCACCTTGCCGCCGCGCAGCGACTTCTTCATGTCGCTGACCACGAGGTCCGGGTGGTCGGCCTCGAGGGCGCGGGCGAGCTCGTGCGCCACCGCCGAGACCTCGTCGCTGGTCTGCTTGCCGTCGATGGCGGCGTACAGGTGGATGCCCTTGCTGCCGCTGGTGACCGGCATCGGCTCCAGCCCCATTCCCTGCAGGATGCCGCGGGCCATGCGGGCGACCTCGACGCACTCGGGCAGCCCGGCGCCCGGGCCGGGGTCGAGATCGAGCACGAGCCGGTCGGGGTTCTTGCGCGACCCGGTGCGGCCGAACTGCCACTGCGGCACATGCAGCTCGAGCGAGGCGATCTGCGCCAGCCACACCACGGTCGCCCGGTCGTTGGCGAGCGGGTACACGTTCACGTGGTCGGAGTGCTGCAGCTCCCGCCGGGTCACCCACTGCGGCGTCGACCGCTCGTCGAGGTTCTTCTGGAAGAACATCTGGCCGGGGTCGTCGTCGGTGCCGACGCCGTGCACCCAGCGCTTGCGGGTCACCGGGCGCATGCGCGCGTGCGGGATGAGCAGGTCGGCGATCCGGGCGTAGTAGTCGATCACCTCGGCCTTGGTGGTGCCCGTCTCCGGGTAGAGCACCTTGTCGAGATTCGTGAGCTTGAGCCGGTGCCCGTCGATGCTCACGGTCTGATCGTCGGCCATGCCCCCATCCTCCCGGCAAGGGGGATGACACGGCCAGGCGTTGCGCGGGACAATGTGTACTCAGTACACATCCGCCTGCGCTGCGGTAGAACCCGAGAGGATGCCCGATGCGGTCGATCTGGAAGGGCGCGATCACCTTCGGCCTGGTCAACGTGCCCGTGAAGGTGTACAGCGCGACCGAGGACCACGACGTCTCGCTGCACCAGGTGCACGCGAAGGACGGCGGGCGCATCCGCTACCGCCGCGTCTGCGAGCTCGACGGCGAGACAGTCGAGTACGCCGACATCGCCAAGGCCTACGACGACGGCGACAAGACCGTCGTGCTCACCGACGAGGACTTCTCGGCGCTGCCCGCCGAGAAGAGCCGCGAGATCGACGTGGTCGAGTTCGTGCCCACCGAGCAGATCGACCCGATCATGTTCGAGAAGCCCTACTACCTCGAGCCGGATTCGAAGTCGGTCAAGGCGTACGCGCTGCTGCGGCGCACGCTCGAGGAGACCGATCGCACCGCCATCGTGCAGTTCGCGCTGCGGCAGAAGACCCGCCTGGGCGCCCTGCGGGTGCGCGGCGACGTCATCATGCTGCAGGGGCTGCTGTGGGATGACGAGGTGCGCGAGGCGAGCTTCCCCGCCCTCGACGAGAAGGTCACCATCTCGGACAAGGAGCTGCAGATGTCCGAGGCCCTGGTGCAGAGCTTCGAGGCCGACTTCGACCCGTCGAAGTTCAGCGACGACTATCAGACCCAGCTGCGCGAGCTGATCGACGCGAAGCTTCAGCAGGGCGAGGCGGTCGACACCGCCGAGACGTTCGGCGAGTCGGCCGACGACGAGGCCGGCGGCGGCGAGGTGCTCGACCTCATGGAGGCGCTGCGCCGCAGCGTGGAGAAGAACCGCAAGTCGTCCGCGCCCGAGAAGAAGACCCCGGCCAAGAAGACCCCGGCCAAGAAACCCGCGGCGAAGAAGAAGGCGGGCTAGGCCCCGAACGGACGATGAGGCGCCACTTGCGACGGTCGCGACCACGCGAGAGCGGTAGGAAGTGGCGCCTCATCGCCGGAGGGATGCCCGAGCGACCGGTGCCGCCTAGTCCTTCGGCGCGTGCTGCTCGCGGATGCTCCGCGACGCCTCCACGTCGGCGGCGCGCTGCCGGGCCAGCATGAGGTTCCGTGACGTGTCGCGCATCGGCAGCTGGATGACCTCCTCGGCCGCGATGCCGGCGCGCAGCTGCCGCAGACGCACCAGTTCGGCGTCGACCTCGGCCCCGAGCACCAGCGTGAGGTTCGTGACGTACAGCCACAGCAACAGCACCAGTCCGCCGCCGAGCCAGCCGTAGACGCGGTCGTACCCGTCGATGATCGCGACGTAGACGCCGAACCCGAGGGTGGCGAGCGCCCACGCGACGATGGCGAACGCCGCGCCGGTGCTGACCCACCGCATCCGATCGTGACGCACCGCGGGCGTGACGTAGTACAGCGCCGCGATGAGCAGGGCGATCAGCAGCAGCAGCGCCGGCCAGCGGCCGACGTTCCAGGTGGTGCGCCAGGGCTCAGCCACCTCGAGCGCGTCGATGATGCGCGGGGTGGTCAGCAGCAGCACGAGGATGGCCGCGAACAGCACCAGCAGCGCGGCCGCGAGCAGCAGCATGGTGCCGCGGAAGCGCCAGATCTTGCGGCCCTCCTGCACCTCGTAGACGGTGTTGACCGCTCGGCCGAACGCGGTCGCGTACGCGGAGAGCGACCAGAGCGCGAGCACGAGACCCACCACCAGGGCGAGCCAGGGGTTGCCGATCTCGAAGAGCTGCGTGATGGGCTCGGTGATGGTCTGCACCGTGCGCTGCTGCACGACCTCGCCGATGATGTCGAGGATCGACTCCGCGGCGCGGTCCCGGCCGGCACCCAGCTCGAACGCGGCCACCACCGCGAGCGAGGCGGGGAAGAACGCGAGCGACGAGAAGAAGCTCAGCGCTGCGGCGGAGTCGATGCCGCGGTGTCGCAAGAAGCCATGCCAGGCCCGGAGCATGGCGGCGCGCCACGCCGATCGCGGCAGGCCGCGGATCGACCCGGCCTCGGCTTCAGGCACCGACGTCGTTCCGGCGGATCACCAGCGGGAGCAGGCCCCAGAGCAGCAGTGCGACCACGGCGGTGACGGCGCCGGCTGCCAACCCGGCCGACCGTCCGACCACGAAGTCGAAGATCAGCAGCGCGGTGCCGGCCAGGGTGAGCGCCACCACGACGAGTGTGAGCTGCACCAGCCGGTTCGCGGCCCGCACGATCTCGGGCTTGGCTCGCTTGCGGAACAGCGTGCGGTGCAGGCTCACGGGCGCGAGCGCGAGCAGGGTGGCCAGCACGGAGAGGGCGACGAGCACGAGGTAGACGCTCACCTGGAACCGGTCGAGATCCTCGAACCGCTGCTGGAAGGCGACCGCGAGCAGGAAGCCGGTGAGGATCTGCGTGCCGGTCTGGATGACCCGCAGCTCCTGGAGGATCTCGTTCCAGTTGCGATCCATGCGCTCGTTCAGCGTCTCGTTGCGCCCGTCGCCCGGCAGGGAGTCGGCCTCGATGCTCATGCTCCGATGCTAGGGCGGGAACGCCAGAGGTGGAGGCCGGCGTAGCTGCGCCACGGCGCCCATCTCGCCCCCGCGACCGCCAGGCCGCGAGCGCCCTCCGGCATGCCGAGCGCGGTGGCCCGCTGCCGCAGCACGAGATCGCCGGTGAGCAGCACATCCGGGTTGCCGAGCACGCGCATGGCGAGGTAGCCGGCGGTCCACGCCCCGATGCCGGGCAGCGCGACGAGCCCGGCCGTGAACTCGTCCGCGGGCATCGCGACGTCGAGCCGCAGCCGCCCCTCGGCGACCGCCTCGGCCGTGCCGATGATCGTGGCGACCCGGGTGGCCGGGCCGCGCAGCACCTCGTGCCCGCGCTCGGCGATGCGCGCCGCCGACGGGAACAGGCCGTCCTCGCCGAGGTCGCGCACGATGTTGCCGAGCACGGTCCGGGCCGCCGCGACCGAGATCTGCTGCCCGACGAGGGTGCGGAACAGCGTCTCCTCAGCATCCACCGTGCCGGGCAGCCGGATGCCGGGCACACGGGCGACCAGCGGCGCGAGCACCGGATCGGCCGCGAGCGCCTCGTCGATGGCCACCGCGTCGGCGTCCAGGTCGAGCATCCGGCGCATGCGCGTGACGAGCGGCGCAAGGTCGCCGACCTCGGCGAGCCGGGCGTGCACGCGCACGCCGTCGCCGTCGAGCTCCACCCGTACGCGGCCGACGCCGCCGGGCAGCCGCACCGGCCGTTCGAACGAGCTGTCGTCGCC
>DATMVL010000256.1:0-7456 GCA_035563175.1 Rhodoglobus sp.
GATGATCGTGCGGGGCCGGGAGTTCGACGAGATCTACGACCTGGTCGGCATCCGCGTGCTGGTGAACTCGGTGCGCGACTGCTACGCCGTGCTCGGCTCCATCCACGCGCGCTGGAACCCGATCCCGGGTCGCTTCAAGGATTACATCGCGACCCCGAAGTTCAACCTGTACCAGTCGCTGCACACCACGGTGATCGGTCCCGCGGGCCGGCCGATCGAGATCCAGATCCGCACGCACGAGATGCACCAGCGGGCCGAGTTCGGCGTCGCCGCGCACTGGAAGTACAAGGCCAAGGCGAAGGGCGAGGAGGTCGCCGCCGGCCGGGACACCGACATGGCATGGCTCGCGCACATCTCCGACTGGCAGGCCGAGACCAGCGATCCGACAGAGTTCCTCGACTCGCTGCGGTTCGAGATCGGCGCCAAGGAGGTCTACGTCTTCACGCCGCAGGGCAAGGTGATCGGCCTGCCCGCCGGCGCCACCCCGGTCGATTTCGCGTACGCCGTCCACACCGAGATCGGCCACCGCACCATGGGCGCGAAGGTGAACGGCCGGCTCGTGCCGCTCGAGAGCGAGCTCAACAGCGGCGACGTGGTCGAGGTCTTCACCTCCAAGAACCCCGATGCCGCGCCGAGCCAGGACTGGCTGGGCTTCGTCAAGAGCACCCGGGCGCGCAACAAGATCCGCGCGTGGTTCACCCGCGAGCGCCGCGACGAGGCGATCGAGCAGGGCAAGGACGCCATCGCCCGCGCGATGCGCAAGCAGAACCTGCCGCTGCAGAAGCTGATGAGCCAGGATGCGTTCGCCGAGGTCGCCGCGTCGATGCGGTACGACACCGTCGAGGGCCTGTACGCGGCCGTCGGCGAAGGCCACGTCTCCACGCAGTCGGTGATCGAGAAGGTGCTGGCGACCGTCACGGTGGAGGCCGAGAGCGAGGATGCCGAGGTCTTCACGCCGAAGGGCCGCAGCCGTGCGTTGAAGAACAGCGACTCCGGCGTGCTGGTGCGGGGCGCTCCGGACATCCTGGTCAAGCTCGCGAAGTGCTGCACGCCGGTGCCGGGCGACGACGTCGTCGGGTTCGTGACCCGTGGCGCGGGCGTCTCGGTGCACCGCCGCGACTGCCACAACGTGACGTCGCTGCTGCAGGAGCCGGAGCGGATGATCGACGTCGAGTGGGCGCCGAGCTCGAAGTCGGTGTTCATGGTGCAGATCCAGGTCGAGGCGCTGGACCGCTCCGGCCTGCTCTCCGACATCACCCGGGTGCTGAGCGAGCACCACGTCAACATCCTGTCGGCGAGCGTCTCCACGTCGAACGAGCGCCTGGCGCTCAGCCGCTACGTGTTCGAGATGGGCGACACCACGCATCTCGACCGGCTGCTCAACGCGGTGCGGCGCATCGACGCGGTGTACGACGTCTACCGCGTCAGCAGCGGCTGACCGCGCCCGAACGCGGCGAGCCTCTCGAGCGCGCGCCGCTTGTTCGGCAGGTTGCGCCGGCGGAGCAGCTCGGCGACGCAGTCGTCGAGCACCAGGCCTGCCCCGGTCAGCAGCGCGGCGACCATGTCGTGCTCGGCTGCCCCGAACGTCTCGCTGAACCGGGCCAGGTCGAGCACCGTGCGCAGCGGCGACGTGACCTGCAACCCGTCTACCAGCGAGATCTCGCCGGGCTCGATCACGACCTCGCGCACCGGCGCGGTGTGGTGGGAGCGCACCCGGGCGCCGATCGCGACGCACAGCTCCGGTCGCGGCGGCGGTGTCGCCATGGCGCCCCAGATCCACGCCGCCGAGCGCTGCTCGGCGATCACGCGGTCGACGTGGTCGGCGTGCACGGCCCGAGCCCGATGCTCGGCGGCCACGGGCTCGTCGAGCGGGGTGAAGGCGGTGCCGAGGCCGACCAGGTCGCCGTCGATGCGCGCCGCCTGCAGCTCGGCCCACGGGAGGTCTCGGGTGGTGAGCACCGACGGCAGCCGCATGGCACCCATGGTGCCCGGCTGCATCACAGCGGGGGAGCGGCGCCCGCGATCCGTGGATCGCGGCGCCTGTGCACTACTTGCGGAGTGCGCCCAGCCAGGCCTTGCGGGCGTCCAGCGCCTCCTGGGCCTGCGCGATCTTGCGCTTGTCCCCGCCGGCCTTCGCCTCCTCGAGCTCCCGCTCGAGCTTCGCGATGGCGTCGTTGAGCTGACCGAGGAAGCCGGACTCGCGTTCCTGCCGCTCCGGGTTGTTCGCGTTCCAGTGATCCTCGTCGAGCTTGCGCACCGCGGCCTCGATGCGGCGCATCCGGTCCTCGATGGGGCGCACCTTGTCCCGCGGCACCTTGCCGATGGCATCCCACTTGCGCTGCACGGCGCTGAGCTGCTCGCGCGCCTTGATGCGGTCGGTCATGGTGAGGATCGGCTCGGCCTCGGCGAGCAGCTGCTCCTTCGCCGCGAGGTTCGCCTCGAACTCCGCGTTGTCGCGGGCGTCGACCTCGGACTTCGCCGCGTAGATCGCGTCGCCGGCCTCCTTGAAGGCGGCCCACAGCGCGTCGTCGTAGCGCTTCCCGGCGCGGCCGGCCGCCTTCCAGCGGTCGAGCAGGGTGCGGTACTCCGGGATGCCGTCGGCGCCGCGGCCGACGAGGGCCTGGGCGCGCTCGACCAGCGCCTGCTTCGCGGCTCGCGCCTCCTTGTGCGCGCTGTCCAGCTCGGCGTAGAACGCCTTCCGGTGGCCGTCGATGGTGGCGCGAGCGGCGCGGAATCGCTTCCAGAGCTCGTTCGCCTCGTTCTTCGGCAGACGCGGGCCGTTGGTCTGGTGCTCCTGCCAGCGGGCGAACAGGGCGTCGATCTCGGCGCTCACCTGCTTCCACTGTGCGCGGGCCGGGTCCTGTGCGGCGAGCGCCTCGGCTTGGGTCACGATCGCCTCGCGCTCGGCCAGCGCCGCCTCGACGGCGGCCCGGGTCTCGGCGCTCTGCTGCTCGGTCAGCTCCTCGACGGTGCCGCCGAGGGCCTCGACCCGGGCGCGCAGCGCGTCCAGATCGCCGACGGCGTTCGGCTCGACGAGCGCCTCGCGCAGCGAGCGGACGGCCTTGGCGACGTCGGACGCGGGCGCCCCGCGCTTGACGCGCTGCTCGAGCAGCGACACCTGGCCGGCGAGCTCGGTGAACTTGCGCCCGTAGTAGGCGAGCGCCTCCTCGGGAGTGGCGTCGGGGTACTCGCCGACGGCGCGTTCGCCGGTCGCCTCGCGGACGTAGACGGTGCCGGTCTCATCGACGCGGCCCCACGGGGCCTGTTCGTCTGCCACTGATCCTCAACCTCGATCGGAGACCCTGCCGGGCCGTGCTGCTTCGCTCGGAACTCGGCCGGAAACGACCGGCCACCAGCTTATGGCACCGGCGCGCGGCCGCCTCGGCCGTTATTCGATCGTGAGCGCGGTGATGCTCGTGGGCACCACCGGTGCGCCGTCGGCGGCACCGTCGGCGACGCCGGCGTCCGTGATCTGCGCCTTGAGCTGGTCGAGGCCCGAGGTGACGGTGCCGAACACGGTGTAGCCGCCGGCGGTGTCGGCTGGCAGGACGGTGTCCTCGAAGACGATGAAGAACTGACGCCCGTTGCTGAACGCGTCCTCGCCGGCGCGGGCCATCGCGATGGTGCCGGCCGGGTACAGCTCGTCGGCGGGCGCGTTCTCGATCGGCCCGAAGGAGTAGGTCGGATCGGTCGCTCCGGTGCCGTCGGCGGAGCCGCACTGCAGCAGGCCCGCGGATTCGCTCAGCACCAGGCGATGGCAGGTCTTGCCCTCGTAGTAGCCGGTCTGCGTCGAGAGCACGAACGAGGCGACCGCCTGCGGAGCGGCGGCGCCGTCGAGGGTGATGCCGAGCGGCACGTCGTTGAGCGTCAGCTGACCGGTCCAGTCGCGGCCCTCGGCGAGCGACGGGTCGGGCACCTCGCCGACGTTCTGATCCGGTGCCGGCGTCTCGGACGCGGCTGCGGTCGGCTCCGGGGTGGGGGTGCCGGGGCCGCCGTTGAAGTAGAACAGCTGCGCGGTGGTCGCGAGCGCGGCGACGATCACGATCCCGCCGATGGCGAACAGGTTGTCGGTCCGGCGGCGCTTGAGCCGGCGCTCGTGCACCGTCTGCCGCGCCGTGTAGACGCGCAGGCGCTCGCGCGCCTCCCTCGCCTCGCGATCGTTCCTCTTCGCCACGTCGGTCCTCCCGGTCTCGGTCCTCGGATACCCTACCCAGCCGCGTCGGGCCGGCGTCGCAGGAGCGACGTACCATGGCGGGCATGGACGCCCAGCCCGGGCTGCGCACCGGGACCACGCCGCTCGCCGTGCGGATGCGCCCGCGCACCCTCGACGAGATCGCCGGCCAGCGCCATCTGCTCACGCCGGGCTCGCCGCTGCTGACCCTCGCCGCGGGCGACGGCGCCCGCGGGCCGGTGTCGATCATCCTCTGGGGCCCGCCCGGCACCGGCAAGACGACCATCGCGAAGGCGATCGCGAACGCGGGCAGCCGCAAGTTCGTCGAGCTCTCCGCGGTGACGGCCGGGGTGAAGGATGTCCGGCAGGTGATGGACGAGGCGCTCTCGACCCGCGATCTGTACGGCCTCACCACCGTGCTCTTCCTCGATGAGATCCACCGCTTCACGAAGGCGCAGCAGGATGCGCTGCTGCCCGGCGTCGAGAACGGCTGGGTCATCCTGGTCGCCGCCACGACCGAGAACCCGTCGTTCTCGGTCATCTCGCCGCTGCTGTCACGATCGTTGCTGCTCACGCTCGAGCCGCTCGGCGAGGACGACCTCGGCGTGCTCGTCGACCGCGCCGTGCAGGACGAGCGCGGGCTCGCGGGGGCGGTGGAGCTCGACGGCGATGCGCGAGCCGCGATCATCCGGCTGTCGTCGGGGGATGCCCGCCGCGCCCTCACCGCGCTGGAGGCGTCCGCTGCCGCGGCCGCGGTCGAGGGCGGGCCGATCACCGCCGAGCTGGTGGCCACCGCGGTGGACCGCGCGCTGCTGCGCTACGACCGGCAGGGCGACGAGCACTACGACGTGATCAGCGCCTTCATCAAGTCGGTGCGCGGTTCCGACGTGGACGCGGCGCTGCACTACCTCGCACGCATGATCGAGGCGGGGGAGGATCCGCGGTTCATCGCGCGCCGCGTGATCATCTCCGCCGCCGAGGACATCGGCATGGCCGACCCGCAGGCGCTGCCCATCGCGGTCGCCGCCGCGCAGGCGGTGCAGCTGATCGGCATGCCGGAGGGCCGCATCCCCCTCGCCGAGGCCGTCGTCTATCTCGCCACCGCCCCGAAGTCGAACGCGTCGTACAAGGCGCTCGACGCGGCGATCGCCGACGTGAAGGCCGGCCGCATCGGACGGGTGCCGAAGCCGCTGCGCGACGCGCACTACCCGGGCGCCAAGCGGCTCGGTCACGGCAAGGGCTACAAGTACGCGCATGACGCCGTCTTCGGTGTGGCGGAGCAGCAGTACCTGCCCGACGAGTTGAGCGGCACCGAGTACTACGCGCCCTCCGGCAACGGGTACGAGCGCGACGTCGCCGCGCGACTCGAGAAGCTTCGCGCGATCATCCACGGCCGGCCGGCTGAGCCGCAGGATGCCGGATAGGCCCCGCTCCCGCGGTCTGGTAGTCTTGATCGGCTCCGTTTCCGGAGCACACCCCGTGAACTGACCTCCCCGGTGCGTCGACGTGCGCCGGAACCGGAGGACACGGGCTGTACGTCCGTGAGCCGCGACATCCGCGGCCATGTTGTGGAAGGAATCCATTGAGCACCACGAAGTCCCAGGACCGTCGCAAGGTCCGCCTGTCGCGCGCGCTCGGCATCGCGCTGACCCCGAAGGCCGCCAAGTACCTCGAGAAGCGCCCCTACGCGCCGGGTGAGCACGGCCGCACCAAGCGCAAGCAGGACAGCGACTACGCCGTCCGTCTGCGCGAGAAGCAGCGTCTGCGCGAGCAGTACGGCATCCGCGAGAAGCAGCTGCGCATCCAGTTCGAAGAGGCCCGCCGCACCGCCGGCCTGACCGGTGAGAACCTGGTCGAGCAGCTCGAGATGCGCCTCGACGCGCTCGTCGTGCGCGCCGGCTTCGCCCGCACCACCGCCCAGGCCCGCCAGTTCGTCACCCACCGCCACATCCTGGTGGACGGCCAGATCGTGGACCGCCCGTCGTTCCGCGTGAAGCCCGGCCAGGTGCTCGGCGTCAAGCAGCGCAGCGAGGGCCTCGAGCCGTTCCAGGTCGCCGCCGCCGGTGCGCACCAGGAAGTGCTGCCGAAGGTCCCCGGGTACCTCGAGGTCGAGATCGACAAGCTGCAGGCTCGCCTCGTGCGTCGCCCGAAGCGCGCCGAGGTGCCGGTGACCGCCGAGGTCCAGCTGGTCGTCGAGTACTACGCCGCGCGATAGGTCGAGCCGCTCGACCGCCCATCAGGTGAACGGGAAGCCCTCAGCACTAAGCTGGGGGCTTCCCGCGTTTCCGCATCGCATCCATCGGGAGAACCCATGAAGAACCTGCTGTTGCTCGCGCTCGGCGCCGCCGCCGGCTTCGTCGTCGCCCACCAGGTCTCGAAGACCCCCGAGGGGCAGCGGTTCTTCGCGGATGTCGACGCGAAGGCCCGGGAATTCGGCGACGCCGTCGTGCAGGGCTACAAGGCCCGCGAGGCCGAGTTCAAGAGCGCCGCCCAGTAGTCCCCGCCGACGTCGCAGCCGGCGCCGCCCGCCGGCGGTCGCCGCACGCCCATTCCTCAGGAGCCGAAAGTGCAGACCGCCGAGATCCAGCGCCGCTGGCTCACCTTCTTCGGTGAGCGCGGCCACAGCGTCGTCCCGTCGGCGTCGCTCGTCAGCGACGACCCCTCGCTGCTGTTCACCGTGGCCGGGATGGTGCCGTTCATCCCCTACTTCACGGGCGTCGTTCCCGCGCCGTTCCCGCGCGCCACGAGCGTGCAGAAGTGCATCCGCACCCTCGACATCGAGGAGGTCGGCAAGACCACGCGGCACGGCACGTTCTTCCAGATGAACGGCAACTTCAGCTTCGGCGACTACTTCAAGGCCGAGGCGATCGGTTACGCCTGGGAGCTGCTCACCTCACCCGAGTCGGAGGGCGGCCTCGGGTTCGCCGAGCGCGACCTCTGGGTGACGGTGTACGAGGAGGACGACGAGGCGGCCGCGCTCTGGCAGTCGGTCGCGGGCGTCTCGCCCGACCGCATCCAGCGGCTGGGTCGCAGCGACAACTACTGGCACACCGGCCAGCCGGGGCCCGGCGGCCCGTGCTCCGAGATCTACTTCGACCGCGGCCCGGAGTTCGGTCCCGACGGCGGTCCGCTCGTCGACGACACCCGGTACCTCGAGATCTGGAATCTCGTCTTCATGCAGTACCTGCTCGCCGATGTGCGCAGCAAGACGGAGTTCCGCATCGTGAGCGAGCTGCCGAAGAAGAACATCGACACCGGCATGGGCATGGAGCGCGTCGCGTTCCT
>DATMVL010000257.1:0-11531 GCA_035563175.1 Rhodoglobus sp.
CGCCTACGCCGGCAGTTCCGCACCACTCGCGACGCGCGTCAGGCGCGAGTCGTGCGAAGTCGCGCATGTCGGTGGCGAGATGCGCGATATCGCGCAAGTGGAACGGGCTACCGCGCCAGCCGCTCCACCACCGCGCCGTACACCCCGGGCAGCGCGACCGCGGTCGGCACGATCGCCGGCCGCAGCGGCGAGGTCGCGGCGGCCACCAGGTTGCTCGTCGAGACGCGGAAGTCGCGGGTGATCCGCCGCCAGGTGCGCTCGTAGTCCTCGCCCACGGTCACGGTGCGGATCGCCGCGCGCGCCTGGTCGAACCCGAGCCGCAGCCCCTCGCCCGTGATGGCGTCCACGTACCCGGACGCGTCGCCGACGAGCAGCACGCGGCCGTCCCGAACCCGGGAGGCGCGGCGCCGCAGCGGACCAGCGCCGCGGGTGCCCGCGTGCTCGGAGCCGGCCAGCCGCTCCCGCAACTCCGGCACCGTGTCGAGCACGGCATCCACGTCGGTGCCGGGTGCGCCGAGCACGGCCACGCCGACGAGACCCTGGGCGAGCGGCGTGACGTACACCTCGGCCGCGGGCGCCCAGTGCACCTCGATGAGGTCGTTCCACGGCGCGACGGCGTAGTGCCGCGAGAACCCGAAGCGGCGGTTGCGCCGCGGTGCGCCCCGGTCGGCCCCGATGAGCCCGCGCACGGTGGAGTGCAGCCCGTCCGCCGCCAGCAGCCAGCGGGCCCGGATGCCGCCGGCGGTGACCGACGATCCGTCCTGCTCCAGCGCCGAGACCTTGGCCTCCACCCGCTCCACCCCGAGGGCGTCGGCGCGCGCGGCCAGCGCCGCGTGCAGCGTCGTCCGACGCACGCCGCGTCCGGTGCCGGTCGCGAAGCTGTGATCGGCGACGTGCCTGCCGCGGCGATAGCTCACCCCGCGCAGGGGCATGCCGTCCGGGTCGACGCCGAGCCGCTCGAGCAGCGGCACCGCGCCCGGCATGAGACCCTCGCCGCACGCCTTGTCGATGGGGCCGCGCCTCGGCTCGACCACCGCGACAGTGAGGCCGGCCTGCCGCGCCTCGATCGCCGCGGCGAGCCCGACCGGGCCGCCGCCGGCGACGAGCACGTCGATCACGACACGAGCTCGCGCAGGGCGCGATCCTCGGTGGGGATGCGGAACCGCAGCAGCAGCACGGCGTTGAGCACGGTGAAGACGATCGCGGTGATCCACGCGGAGTGCACCAGCGGCAGCGCGATGCCCTCGACGGCGACGATCACGTAGTTCGGGTGCGTGAACCAGCGGTACAGACCGCGGTCGCCGACCCGCCCGGCGCCGGGGACGACGATGACGCGCGTGTTCCACTGGGTGCCGAGCGAGGCGATCACCCAGTACCGGCCGGCCTGGCACAGCAGCGCGATCGCGAGCATCGGCCAGCCGAGCCACGGGATGAAGGGCCGATCGAGCAGCACCACCTCGGCGATGCAGGCCAGCAGCAGTCCGGTGTGCAGGGCGACCATCCACGGGAAGTGCCGCTGCCCGTACTCGCGACCGCCGCGTTCGAACGCGAGCGCGGCGTTGCGGCGCGAGATCACGAGCTCGGCGATCCGCTCGCCGCCGGTCAGCAGGATCAGCGCGATGTACAGGCCGACGCTCACGTCCACTCCAGCAGCACGAACTCGGCGCTCACCCCCGGACCGAGGGCGAACAGCAGTCCGCGCGTGCCGGCGGGCTGCTCTCCGAAGTCTGCCAGCACGTGCAGCACCGCTGCCGAGGAGAGATTGCCGGTGCGGTCGAGCAGGCCCCAGCTGCGCGCGAAGGCGTCGGCGGGGGCATCCACCGATGCGGCGAACGCGTCGAGCACCCTGGGGCCGCCCGGATGCGCCACCCACGCGCCGATGTCGTCGACCGTGAGCCCGTGGTCGCCGAGGAACGCGGCCACCTCGTCGGGGAAGTGCTTGGCGATCACATCAGCCACCCCGGCGGTGAGCACGATCTCGAAGCCGGTGCCGCCGATGTGCCAGCCGATGACGTCCTCGCTGTCCGGGAACAGGCAGCTGCGGGTGCCCAGCACACGGATGCCCGGCTCCGGCCGGTCGTCGCCGACGAGCACCACGGCCGCGCCGCCGTCGCCGAACAGCCCGGTCGCGACGAAGTTGGCGACCGTCGCGTCGTCGCGCTGCAGGGTGAGCGAGCACAGCTCGACGCTGATCAGCACGCCCACCTCGCCGGGATGACCGGCCAGGTAGTCGTCGACGCGGGCGATCCCGGCGGCGCCGCCCACGCATCCCAGGCCGAACGACGGCATGCGCTTCACGTCGGGCCGCAGGCCCATGCGGCTCACCAGCAGCGCGTCGATCGACGGCGCCGCGATGCCCGTCACCGAGGTGAACAGGATGTAGTCAACGTCCGGCGCCTCGAGGCCGACCCGGTCGAGCGCCTCGCGCACCGCGCGCTCGGCGAGGTCGGTGGCGAGGCGGATGTAGATGTCGTTGACCTCGCGGAAGCTGCCGAGGTCCTCGTACTGCTCTATCGGCAGCGCCGTGTGGCGGGTGCCGATGCCGGAGGAGGCGTGCATCCGCTGCAGCACCGCCCGGCGTTCGGGTGCGGGGGAGATCAAGGGCGCGAGCACGCGCGTGATCTCCTCCTGGGGATAGGAGTACGCCGGCAGCACCGGCACGGTCGCCGCGATCCGGCTCATGGGGCGAACGTAACAAACGGTTCTGCTGTGGGCAGACCGGTTGACAGCGCCCCCACCGTAGGCTGGCCCCATGCTGCTGCGTCACGCGATCGGATCGGCGCTGCGTCGCCTGCGACTGGCCCGCGGTAAGACGCTGCGGCAGCTCGCCGAGGAGTCCCGGGTGTCGGTGCCGTACCTCTCCGAGATCGAGCGCGGGCGCAAGGAGGCGTCGTCCGAGATCCTCGTGCAGCTGTGCCGGGTGCTCGACATCAGCGAGGCCGGTCTGCTCGATGAGGTGCGGCACGAGTACGCCGTCGCCGAGGCGATGCCGGCCCGCGAGACGGCGATGCTGCTCGCCGCCTAGCTCAGCCCTGCGCCTCGACGACCTCGATGGTGAACTGCAGCGGCTGGATGCCGCCCTGCTCGTTCGTGAGCGTCACCTCGGTGCTGCCGACCTTCAGCGGCGTGAAGCCGGGGTTGTACTCGGTGCCGCCGTCGATGCGGCCCTGCTCGAACCGCGCGATCGACGGGTCGTCCACCTCGGCCGAGTAGCTGTCGACGGCGAGATCGCCGGTGTTGATGGCGATGATCTGGTCGAGGGCGACCCGGACGGTCTCGCCCTGCAGATCGTTCGCCGTGACGGTGACGGGTTCACGTACCGGCGGCGGCGCGCACGCGGCGAGCGCGAGGGGAGCGGCGAGCGCGATGGCGGCGAGGATGCGGCGCATGCGGCCAGTATGGACCCCGCCGCGGCCGCCCGGAATACCGCGCACGCCTCCCGACTTGCTCGTCACATGCATGTTCTCCTCACCGGCGGCACGGGCTACATCGGCTCAAGCGTGCTGCGACGACTTCTCGATCAGGGTCACGACGTCACCGCGGTGGTGCGCAGCGACGAGTCCGCGCGCGCCGTCCGCGATGCCGGGGCCGAGCCTTCCGTGGGCGACATCACCGACGTGGCCTGGCTGACCGAGCTGCTGCGCGACGCCGACGGCGCCATCCACCTGGCGGCCGGCGATGACTCCGCCGCGATCGATGACGCCGTGCTCGACGCGGTCATCGCGGCCTTCGCCGGCACGGACAAGCCCTTCGTGCACACCGGCGGCATCTGGAGCTGGGGCGACAACCCCGAGATCCACGAGCACGCCCCGCTCGCCCCGCCGCAGCTCACGGCCTGGCGCGGCGAGCGCGAGCAGCGCATCCTCGACGCCGACGTCCACGCGTCGGTCGTCTCGCCCGGCATCGTCCACGGATACGGCAAGGGCATCCCGCAGGGCGTCATCGTCGGAGCGCCGCGCGATGCCGGCGGCCGCCTCGAGCTCGTCGGCTCCGGCGAGCAGCGCTGGGCCACCGTGCACGTCGACGATCTCGCCGAGCTCTACGTGCTCGCGCTCACCCGTTCCGGCAAGGGCGAGCGGTGGATCGGCGCCTCCGGCCACAACCCGACCGTCCGCGAGCTCGGCGAGGTCGTCGCCGGCGGCGCGGGCGTCGCGCCCGTCTCGGAGGACGCGGTCCGCGAGCGCCTCGGCGCCGGGTTCGCGGATGCCCTGCTGCTCGACCAGGCGTCGTCCGGGTCGAAGGCGCGCGAGGTGCTCGGGTGGGCGCCCTCGCGGCCGACCCTCGTGGAGGAGCTGCGCGGGGCGTGAGGTCACGTCGGCGTGCGCGAGGGGGGACTTGACGCCCCTACTGAGCCGCCGCCACGTCGCTGCGCGACGCGACGGACTGCTCAGCGGGGGCCCCGGGGGTTCAAGAGACGCCACCCACGCCCCAAACGAAGAAGGCCGCCCTTTCGGACGGCCTTCTTCGTTTCGTGCGCGAGGGGGGACTTGAACCCCCATGCCCTCACGGGCACACGGACCTGAACCGTGCGCGTCTGCCAATTTCGCCACTCGCGCGAGCGACTGCGGCCGAAGCCGCGACAAGCGAGATTACCACGCTGGAACAGGCTCCGCAGCGACGAGCGCGTCGCCGACCCGCACCGCCCCGGTCGACGCGATGCCCGCACCGATCGCGATGCTGCCGCCGTGCATCCGGTGCACCTGGCGCAGCACCCCGAGGTCCTTCTCGATGCCGCCAGGCTGCGGCCGGGTGACCAGCACGCACCGCCCGAGGCGCTTGCGCACCTCGAGCACCGCGCCGCCCAGCGTCACCCGGGTGCCGACCAGGTCCTCCTCGCCGGCGCCGTCGAGCACGATGTTCGGCCGGAACCGCCGCGCATCCCACTCGCCGAGCGACCCGGTCGAGATCAGCGACAGCACCGACTCCTCCGAGTCGCGGAACGATCCGCGCGCGCCGTCGAACGCCTCCCACTGCCGTTCCGTCTCAGGGTCGACGGCGGTCTCGTACCGCCGCGGCCGCGGGTCGTCGACCGCGCGCAGCTCCACCGGCCAACCGAGCCAGTCGCTGAGCGCCCCGGAGGTGGCGTCGGTCGTGCCGTCCGGGGTGGTGATCACCAGCGACCCGGAGGCGAGCGAGGCGGATGCCCACAGCAGTCGCGGATGCCGGCGCGCGGTCAGTCCCAGCCCGGTCCGCACATCGAACAGCGCCCACCGGCGATCGCCCTCGACGCCCTGCTCGCCGATGTGCGCCGCATCCAGCCGCTCGCCCTGCAAGGACTTCACGGGGTAGCGCCAGATCTCCGCGATTCGCACGCCTCAACGGTACTTCCAAGCCACCGGGCTAACATGCAGTGTCGGAACGCGCCGACGCCGATCGCCACGTGAGGAGCGCCTTGGGCCTGCTGGACAGCTTCGAGAAGGGTCTCGAGCGTGCCGTGAACGGTGCGTTCGCGAGGACCTTCAAGAGCGGTCTCGCGCCCGTGGAGATCACCGCGGCGCTGCGCCGCGAACTCGACACCAAGGCCGCGATCGTCTCGCGCGACCGCATCCTGGTGCCCAACCGGTTCACCGTCGGCCTCGGCCAGGTGGACTACGACCGGATGGTCGCGCTCGGCCCGACGCTCAAGGACGAGCTGACCCAGCAGGTGCAGCGCCACGCGACCGCGCAGCACTACTCCTTCGCCGGCGGCATCGACATCCGCTTCGAGCTCGACGAGCGGCTCGGCCAGGGCATGATCGACATCCGATCCGAGAACGTGCAGGGCGCCGTGTCGTGGACGCCGGTGCTCGACATCAACGGCAAGCGGCATCCGATCACCCACTCCCGCACGATCATCGGCCGCGGCAGCGACGCGACGATCACGGTCGACGACACCGGCATCTCGCGCAAGCACGTCGAGATCCTGTGGGACGGCAAGCGCGCTCAAGCCAACGACCTCGGCTCGACCAACGGCTCGCTGCTGAATGGCCAGCCTCTGTCCCAGGCACCGCTGCCGCCGGATTCGGTCATCGACATCGGCCGTACCCGTATCGTGTTCCGTGTGCTCGCACAGGCCGCCGACGACCACCGCAATCCAGCAACGGAGCGTTACGACCGACGATGAGCGAACTCACCCTGCTGCTCCTGCGGATCGCGTTCCTCGCGGTGCTGTGGGGTTTCGTGTTCGCGATCGTGTACGCGCTGCGCTCCGATCTGTTCGGTCAGCGGGCGCGACGGATGCCCCAGCCCGCCGCGCCGGCTCCGTCATCGGCACCGGCGGCTCCTGCTCCCGCTCCGGCGCCGCGTTCCGCGCCGGCTCCGGACCGCACCGGCCCGGCCCGCCGCCTCGTCATCACCTCCGGCGCGAAGGAGGGTCTCGAGATCGACCTGCCCGACGAGCAGCTCACCATCGGGCGCTCCGGTGACTCGGGGCTGGTCATCCGCGACGACTACACGTCCACGCATCACGCCCGCCTGCTCAAGTGGCCCGAGGGCTGGGTGGTGCAGGATCTCGACTCCACCAACGGCACCTTCCTCGACGGCCAGCGAGTGACCGTGCCGACGCCGGTGCCCCTCAACACGACCGTCAAGATCGGGACCACGACGTTCGAGCTCCGGCGGTAGGCGTGGCGGGCAGCGATCTCAGCGCCGCGGTCTCCCACGTCGGGAGGATCCGCAGCAACAACCAGGACAGCGGCTACGCCGGCGCCAACCTGTTCGTCGTCGCCGACGGCATGGGCGGGCACGCGGGCGGCGACGTCGCGTCCGCGATCGCGGTGAAGCGCATCGCCGAGGTGGACCGGGAGTTCCCCAGCGCGAACGACGCCGAGTTCGCGTTGCAGCAGGCGCTGCTCTCGGCCAACACGATGCTCGCCGAGACCGTGTTCGAGCACAGCGAGCTCACGGGGATGGGCACCACCGTCAGCGGGATGCTGCGGGTCGGCGACCGGGTCGCGATCGCCCACATCGGCGACTCCCGCATCTACCGCTTCCGCGCCGGGATCCTCGAGCAGATCACCAACGACCACACCTTCGTGCAGCGGCTGGTGGACTCGGGCCGCATCACGCCAGAGGAGGCGGCCGTGCATCCGCGCCGCTCGGTGCTGATGCGGGTGCTCGGCGACGTCGACGCGTCGCCCGAGATCGACACCACGGTCATGGACACCAAGCCGGGCGACCGCTGGCTGATCTGCTCCGACGGGCTGTCGAGCTACGTGCCCGAGGACAAGATCGCCGCGGTGCTCGCCACCGCGCCGCAGGCGCAGGAGGCGGCGGAGCGCATGGTCGCGCTGAGCCTGGACGCCGGCGCCCCAGACAACGTCACCGTCGTGATCATGGATGTCGCCGCCGACCGCGACTCCGCGAGCCGGCCACCGATGATGGTGGGCTCCGCCGCCGCCCCGCTGTCGTTCGAACCCGATCCGCAGCGCCGCCCGATGCGGCTGCCCACGCTGCTGCTGCATCCGCTGAAGGCGACGCAGCACGACGACAGCCACTTCGAGCCCGAGTCGGACGAGTACCTCGATGCGCTCATCGCCGAGGACCGCCGCCGTGCGCAGCGCCGGCGCATCACCTGGCTGGTGTTCATCGTGCTGGCGATCAGCGCGATCATCGCGGGGCTCGTGCTCGGCTACCAGTACACGCAGCAGCAGTACTACGTCGGCGTGGCCGACGGCCGCGTCGCCATCTACCAGGGCGTGCAGCAGAGCCTCGGGCCGATCGCGCTGTCGCACGTCGTCGAGACATCGTCCATCGCCGTCGACGACCTGCCCGCCTACCAGCGGGAGACCGTCGAGCGCACCATCAACGCCGGGTCGCTGTCGCGGGCCCGCGTGATCCTGGAGAACCTGTCGGATGTCGCAGACCAGCGCTGACCCCGCCGCGACCGGCGCGATCTCGACGTTCACGTCGACGATCCGCATCCGCCTGCGCCAGCCCGCCCGGCTGCGCAACCTCGAGCTGGTGCTGCTGATCCTCGCGATCCTCATCGACCTCGGCGCGATCGCGCTGGTGCAGCTCGGCGCGCTCGGCGACCTCGGCTTCAGCATCCTCGGACTGGTCGGATTGTTCGGGGTGCTGCTGCTGGGCCTGCACATCGTGCTGCGCGTGACGGCGCCGGATGCCGACCCGTTCATCCTGCCGATCATCACCGTGCTCAACGGGCTCGGCATCGCCATGATCTACCGGCTCGATCTGGCGGACGACGTGCACGGCTGGGGTTCCGCCGGCGTGCGCCAGATCGTGTGGAGCGTCATCGCCGTGGTGATCGCCGGCGCGGTGCTGGTCATCGTACGCAACCACCGCATCCTGCAGCGCTACCGGTTCGTGGCGATGTTCGCCGCCATCGTGCTGCTGCTGCTGCCGATGGTGCCGTTCATCGGACAGGAGATCAACGGCGCGCGGCTGTGGGTCGGGTTCGGGCCGTTCGCCTTCCAGCCCGGCGAGCTCGCCAAGCTGGCGCTGGCGATCTTCTTCGCCGGCTACCTGGTGACCGCGCGCGACTCGCTCTCGATGGTCGGCCGGCGCATCGGATTCGTGCAGCTGCCCCGGGCGCGCGACCTCGGCCCGATCCTGGTGGTGTTCGCCGCGTCGATGGTGGTGCTGGTGTTCCAGCGCGACCTCGGCACCGCGCTGCTGTACTTCGGCCTGTTCCTCGTGATGCTGTATGTCGCCACCGGCCGGTCGAGCTGGGTCGTGCTCGGCCTCACGCTGTTCGTGGTCGGCGGCATCGTCGCCAGTCAGGTGCTCAGCTACGTCGGCGGCCGCTTCGACGCCTGGCTGAACCCGTTCGATCAGACGAACTACGACGCCGACGGCGGCAGCTACCAGCTCGTGCAGGGCATGTTCGGGCTGGCCGACGGCGGCCTCATCGGCACCGGCCTCGGTCGCGGCTCACCGGAGATCACCCCGCTCGCGCAGAGCGACTACATCATCTCGGCGCTCGGCGAGGAGCTCGGCCTCATCGGCGTCTTCGCGATCCTCGGCATGTACCTGCTGTTCGTCGCCCGCGGCTTCCGCATCGGCTTCGCCGGGCAGGACGACTTCGGTCGGCTGCTCGGCGTGGGCCTCGCGTTCGCGATCGGCCTGCAGGTCTTCGTGGTGATCGGCGGCGTCACCCGGGTCATCCCGCTCACCGGCCTCACGACCCCGTTCCTCGCGGCCGGCGGATCGTCGCTGGTGGCCAACTGGATCATCGCGGCGCTGCTGCTGCGCCTCTCCGACACGGTGCGCAACCAGCCGCAGCTCGTGATCGACGAGTCCGACAACCGACCGGAGCTGGTGATCGGCCGATGAACAAAGAACTCCGCAGGGTCAGCATCGTCGTGCTGCTGATGTTCCTCTCCCTGTTCGCCTCGACCACGATCATCCAGGTGGTCTCGGCGGACCAGCTCAAGGCCGACGGACGCAACGCCCGCACGCTCTACGCGAGCTACGCCACCGAACGCGGCCCGATCCTGGTCGACGGCCAGCCGATCGCGGTCTCGCAGCCCGCCGACGACGAGTTCAAGTTCCTGCGGGTCTACCCGCAGGGCGAGCTCTACGCGCCGGTCACCGGGTTCCTGACCCTGTACCAGGGCAGCACCGGCATCGAGTCGGCCGAGAACGAGTACCTCGCCGGCACCTCGAACGACCAGTTCCTCGAGCAGATCAACTCCATCATCACCGGGCAGGATCCGAAGGGCGCCTCGGTCGAGCTCACCATCGACCCCGTCGTGCAGCAGGCGGCCTGGGATGCGCTGGAGGGGTACGAGGGCGCGGTCGTGGCCATCCGCCCCAAGACCGGCGAGATCCTCGCGATGGTGTCGCGGCCGAGCTACGACCCGAACATCCTGTCGCAGCACGCCAGCGGCGCGGTGATCGAGGACGCGTACAACCAGCTGCTGCAGGACCCGGCCGATCCGCTCATCAACCGGGCGATGAACGGCGACCTCGACCCGCCGGGCTCGACCTTCAAGCTCGTCGTCGCCGCGGCGGCGCTCGAGAGCGGGCAGTTCACCATCGACTCCACCTTCCCGAACCCGGCCAGGTTGACCCTGCCGCAGACCGACTTCGAGATCAGCAACGCCGATCTGGCCCCGTGCGGGCCGGGCGAGCAGGCGAGCATCCTGACCGCCATCCAGCTGTCGTGCAACATCCCGATGGCCGAGCTCGGCCAGGCTCTGGGCTATCGCCCGATCTTCGAGCAGTCGGAGCGCTTCGGGTTCAACCAGTCGGTGAACGTGCCGATGCCGTCCGAGCCCAGCACCTACCCGCGGGTGCTCGACGAGCCGCAGACGATGCTCTCGGCGTTCGGGCAGTCCGATGTGCGGGCCTCGCCGCTGCAGATGGCGATGGTCTCGGCCGCGATCGCGAATGACGGCGTGCTGATGCAGCCGACCCTGGTGGAGTCGGTCGTCGCATCCGACCTCACGCCGATCGAGAGCTTCCAGGCGACGGAGTTCGGGCGGCCGATCAGCGCCGGCACCGCCGACGCACTCACCCGTGCGATGGTCGCGTCCGTGGACAACGGGGCCGCGAGCAATGCCACAATAGACGGGGTCGAGGTGGCCGGTAAGACGGGCACCGCCGAGAACGGTGCAGACGAGCCGTTCACGCTCTGGTTCACGGGCTTCGCGCCCGCGAGCGATCCCGAGGTCGTCGTCGCTGTCGTGGTGCAGAACGGGGGAGGCCTTGGACAGGAAGGCACTTCCAGCGGCATCTCGGCTCCCATCGGTCGGCAGGTACTCGAGGCGGTGCTTTCACGATGAGACCCAGTAGCGGGCTCACCTTCGGTGGTCGGTATCAGCTGTCGAATCGCGTTGCGATCGGCGGCATGGGCGAGGTGTGGCAGGCGACCGATCTCGTCATCGGCCGCACCGTGGCCATCAAGATCCTCAAGGACGAGTACCTCGGCGACCCCGGGTTCCTCGAGCGCTTCCGCGCGGAGGCGCGTCACGCGGCCCTGGTCAACCACGAGGGCATCGCCAACGTGTTCGACTACGGCGAGGAGGACGGCAGCGCCTACCTCGTCATGGAGCTCGTGCCGGGCGAGGCGCTCAGCGCGATCATCGAGCGGGAGCGGCAGCTGCCCACCGACCGGGTGCTCGACATCGTCGCGCAGACCGCCAACGCGCTGCAGGCGGCCCACGCCGCCGGGCTGGTGCACCGCGACATCAAGCCGGGCAACCTGCTGATCACCCCCGAGGGCCGCGTCAAGATCACCGACTTCGGCATCGCCCGGATCGCCGACCAGGTGCCGCTGACCGCGACCGGCCAGGTGATGGGCACGGTGCAGTACCTGTCACCGGAGCAGGCCAGCGGGCATCCCGCATCCCCGGCGACCGACATCTACTCGCTCGGCATCGTCGCCTACGAGGCGCTGGCCGGCAAGCGGCCCTTCACGGGCGAATCGCAGGTCGCGATCGCGCTGGCGCAGATCAACGAGCAGCCGCCGCCGCTGCCGGCGACGGTCGCCGAACCGGTGCGCAACCTCGTCATGTCCTGCATCGCCAAGAACCCGGCCGACCGGCCGGCCTCGGCGGCCCACCTCGCGCGAGCGGCTCAGGCGCTGC
>DATMVL010000258.1:0-4978 GCA_035563175.1 Rhodoglobus sp.
TTGCGCTGTTTGCCCGGTTCGCACGGGTTACTCGCCCCCAACCCCTGCGATTCGGGCGAACAGCACAGATTCATCACCGCTCGGGTCCGGACGCCTCGTGGTCGGCAAGGTCGTCGCATGCGACCAGGACCTCGCCCCGCCGCGCTCCCGCCCGATCTGCCGCTGCCGCTCACCGTGGCCGAAGCCCTCACCCGCCTGTCCCGATCGCGGATCGGGGCTCGCGACCTGTTCGCCGGCATCCACGGCGTACGGGGCAGGGCACCGCTGAATCTCGCCGATCATCTCGAACTGCTGGCAGCACGACTCCCCGAGGACGCCTTCTTCAGCCACCACACCGCGGCGCTGATGTGGGATGCACCGCTCCCCTGGCGCCAGGAGCAGGATCCTCTGGTGCACGTGACCGTCGCACCGCCCGCGAGAGCCGTGCACGCGAAAGGCCTACGCGGGCACCGTCGGATGGTGCTCGCCGGCGACGTGCGCACCGTTCGCGGCCTGCGGGTGTCGTCTCCGGAGCGAACCTGGTGCGAACTCGGGTCCGTGCTGGCGCTGAACGACCTGGTCGCCGTCGGCGATCATCTCCTCCGCACCGATCGCCCCAGAACGTCTCGGACGGCGTTGTCGACGCGCCTCGATGCGGGGATCCGCCTCGGGGGCATCTCCAACCTGCGAGCGGCGCTTCCGCTGCTGGACGGCCGGTCGCACTCGCGGCCGGAGACCTTCGTCCGTCTGCTGTTCCTGTCGGCGGGGCTGGACCCGGACATCCAGCACGTCGTGGTGGAGACCGAGACCGGCATCGCCCGGCGCGCCGACTTCGCCTTCCCGCGGTGCCGCCTCATCGTCGAGTACCAGGGCGACTACCACCGCTCCAAGCGGCAGTGGCGGTCCGACATGCGACGTCGAGCCGCGCTCGAGGAGCAGGGGTGGCGGGTGCTCGAGATCAATGCCGAGGACTTGCGGGAGCCGGAGGTGCTGATCGCGCGCGTCCGACGACTTCTGGCGCACTGAGCGCTGCTGTTTGCCCGTTTCGCAGGGGTTCGGCCTCGGCAACTCCTGCGAAACGGGCAAACAAGCGGGCTTCGCGAGGTGGGTGCGGGTCAGCCGAACCAGAGGGCGAGCTCGCGCGCGGCCGACTCGGGCGAGTCGGAGCCGTGCACGAGGTTCTGCTGCACCTTGAGGCCCCAGTCGCGGCCGAGGTCGCCGCGGATCGTCCCGGGCGCCGCCGTGGTCGGGTCGGTGGTGCCTGCCAGCGAGCGGAAGCCCTCGATCACGCGGTCGCCGGCGACGCGGATCGCCACGACCGGGCCGGACTGCATGAACTCCACGAGGGGCTCGTAGAACGGCTTGCCCTGGTGCTCCTCGTAGTGCTGCGCCAGCAGCTCGAGGTCGGCCTGCACCAGCTTGATGTCGATGAGCTGGTACCCCTTCGCCTCGATGCGGCGCAGGATCTCGCCGGTCAGGTTGCGGGCGACGCCATCCGGCTTCACCAGGACGAGGGTCTCTTCGACGACGGTCATTGCTGATCTCCTTGGGTCGATTCGGGGTGGGCCAGCTTGGCCGCATCCAGCTGCCCGCCCTTGACGAAGCAGAACACCCAGATTGCGGCGAAGCCGGCGCCGATGAAGTACATGACGGGCAGGATGACGCCGGTCGCGATCAGCGCCGCCTGCAGCACCCAGCCGAGCGCGCGCCCCCACGCGAAGCGCACCGCGCCGGCGGCGACGACGAGCAGCACGATGAGCACCGCTCCCCCGCCGAACGCGGCGCCGGCGGGCAGCGCGCGCAGCCCGAAGGCGGTCAGGGTCACGAAGAACACGACCACGACCTCCATACCGAGCGCGACGGCGAGGAGGCTCTCGGTCGCGGTCCGCGCGCGGCGCGGCCGGGGGGCGGCGGTCGAGGTCATCGCCAGCGCTCCGACTCGGCGAGCGCGATGGCCTCGCCGACCAACGTGATCGAGCCGGTCACGACGACCGCCCGGCGCGGCGACTCGGAGGCCCAGATCCGGGCATCCTGCACCGCGTGCTCGAAGGAGTCGTACACGACGGTCGAGTCCGCCGGGGTCAGCTCGGCGAGCTCCTCAGCCGGCACCGCCCGGTCGGACTGCGACTGCGTGATGTGGAAGCGCGTCGCGACCGGGATGAGCTCGTCGACGATGCCGCCGGCGTCCTTCTCGCGCAGCACGCCGAGCACGACGCACAGCTCGTCGAACGTGAAGTAGCTGCCGAGCGCGGCGGTGAGGGCGTGCGCCCCGTGCGGATTGTGGGCCGCGTCCACGATGACCGTGGGCTCCGTGCCGATGACCTGCAGCCGGCCGGGCGAGGTCACCGTGCCGAGCCCCTCGGCCAGCACGTCGCCGGTGAGCGCCTGGGTGCCGGCGCCGATGAACGACTCCACCGCCGCGATCGCGAGCGCCGCGTTGTGCCCCTGGTGGTCGCCGAACAGGGGCAGGAACAGGTCGGCGTAGGTGCCGGCCAGGCCGCGCACGGTCAGCACCTGACCGCCGACCGCGACCGCCGCATCCTGCAGCCCGAACGCCTGCCCCTCGACGGCGAGCGTCGCCTCGGAGAGCTCGGCGGCGCGCTGCAGCTCGGCGAGCGCATCCGGCACCTGCTGCGCCGACACGACCGACGCGACCGGCTTGATGATGCCGGCCTTGGTGCGGGCGATCTGCTCGACGGTGTCGCCGAGGCGCTGGGTGTGGTCGAGCGCGATGGGGGTGAAGACCGCGACCTGGCCGTCGGCGACGTTCGTGGAATCCCACTCGCCGCCCATCCCGACCTCGAGCACCGCGACGTCGACCGGCGCGTCCGCGAAGGCGGCGAAGGCGAGCACGGTGAGGGCCTCGAAGTAGGTCAGCGGCTCCTCGCCGTTCGCGACGAGCTCGGCGTCGGCGATGTCGAGGAACGGGCGGATGTCCTCCCAGTTCGCCGCGAGCGCCCGGTTGCCGATGGGCCGGCCGTCGATCACGATCCGCTCGTTGATGCGCACCAGGTGCGGGCTGGTGAGCAGCCCGGTGCGCAGCCCGTGGGCGCGCAGGATCGACTCGATCATGCGGCTCGTCGACGTCTTGCCGTTGGTGCCTGTGACGTGCACGACCGGGTAGGACCGTTGCGGGTCGCCGAGCAGCTCGGCCACCCGGCGGGTCGCCTCGAGCCGGGGCTGCGGGGCCTGCTCGCCGATGCGGCCGAGCAGCTCCTCGGTGACCCGGTCGGCGTCGTCCTGGTACTCGAGCTGCTCGAGCTCGAAGTCCTCGTCGGACTCGTCAGACATGCACGGCTCCGCTCGCTCGCCAGACGTCGATCACGAGCAGCCCGGCGTTGGCGGCCTGCCCGGCATCAAGGGTCGCACGTCGCGCGCCCACCATGGAATCCAGGGCGGCCGACGTCTCGGGGTCGGCCGACACCTCGAACGAGGTCTCGACGGCGAGGGTCTCGCCCGCGATCGTCTCGGCGAAGGCGCTCAGCGCGGCGATGTCGTCGGCGGATGCCCCGGTCACGGCGAGCGTGATGCGGTCGCTGACCTCGAGGCCGGCCGCCTTCCGGGTGTCCTGGATGGCTCGGATGACGTCGCGCGCCAGCCCCTCCGCCTCGAGCTCGGGCGTGGTCTCGGTGTCGAGGATGACGAAGCCGCCGTCGCGCAGGAAGGCGATCGCGCTCGACGCCTCGGCCGCCTCCAGCTGCAGGTCGTACTCCCCGGGCAGCAGCGGCGTGCCGCCGACGACGACGTCATCGCCCTCGAGCGCCCAGTCGCCGGCTTTCGCCGCCTGGATGACGCGCTGCACCTCACGGCCGAGCCGCGGCCCGAGCGCCCGGGCGTTCACGGTCAGCCGACGTGCGATGCCGAAGGCCTCGAGACTGCCCTCGGCGAGCGGCTCGAGCACGACGGACTTCACGTTGAGCTCGTCGCGCAGCACGTCCGCGAACGCGTCGAGCCCGGCGGCCGGCGTGACGACCGTCAGCGTCGCCAGCGGCAGCCGCACGCGCAGGTTGCGGCTCTTGCGCAGCGCGAGGCCCGCCGAGGCGATCTCTCGTACGCCGTCCATCGCGGCGGCGAGCGCGTCGTCCTCGGGGAACAGGGTCTTGTCGGGCCAGTCCTGCAGGTGCACGCTGCGCCCGCCGGTGAGACCGCGCCAGATCTCCTCGCTCACCAGCGGCAGCAGCGGAGCGGCCACCCTGGTCACGGTCTCGAGCACCGTGTACAGCGTGTCGAAGGCGTCTCGGTCGTCGCCCGCCCAGAACCGGTCGCGGCTTCGGCGCACGTACCAGTTGGTGAGCACGTCGGCGAAGTCACGCAGCTTGGCCGCCGCGAGCGGGCTGTCGAGCACCTCGAGGTCGCTGGTCACGTCGCAGATCAGCTGCCGCGTCTTGGCGAGCAGGTACCGGTCGAGCACATGCTGCGAGTCGGTGCGCCAGGTGGCCCCATATCCGGCGGCGTTGGCGTACAGCGTGAAGAAGTAGTACGTGCTCCACAGCGGCAGCAGCACCTCCCGCACCCCGCCGCGGATGCCCTCCTCCGTGACGACGAGGTTGCCGCCGCGGATGACGCTCGACGACATCAGGAACCAGCGCATCGCATCCGCGCCGTCCCGGTCGAAGACCTCGGAGACGTCCGGGTAGTTGCGCAGCGACTTCGACATCTTCTGGCCGTCTGAGCCGAGCACGATGCCGTGGCTGATCACGTTCTCGTACGCCGGCCGGTCGAACAGCGCCGTGGAGAGCACGTGCATGACGTAGAACCAGCCGCGGGTCTGCCCGATGTACTCGACGATGAAGTCGGCCGGGTTGTGGCTGTCGAACCACTCCTGGTTCTCGAACGGGTAGTGCACCTGCGCGAACGGCATCGACCCGGAGTCGAACCACACGTCGAGCACGTCGGTGATGCGGCGCATCGTGGAGCGGCCGGTGGGGTCGTCGGGGTTCGGCCGGGTGAGCTCGTCGATGAACGGCCGATGCAGGTCGGGCTCTCCATCGGCGTTCCT
>DATMVL010000259.1:0-2425 GCA_035563175.1 Rhodoglobus sp.
CCGCGTCGGCGGGGTCGAGGAGCGTTTCCATGCCTTCAGTGCGTCAGGTGTCACCGACATCGCGGTACGGAAAAGCCGGTGGAGACGCTGTTTCCACGGGATGATCGCCTGTGGAGGGGAAGAGCGGCGGCTCTACCCCTCGAACCGCTCCTTGGCGGGCGTGCCCACGCCCTCGTCGACGGACTCGCCGCGATAGAGGCTCTCGAACGTGTCGAGGGTGCGCTCGATGTCGTGGTTCTGCACGATGCGCAGGCTCTCGCGTTTGAAGGCGACCAGCTGCTCCTGCGGCATCGTGAAGATGCGCGTGAGCCGCTCGGCGAGCTCGGTGACGTCGCCCGGCTCGAACAGGTAGCCGTTCTCGCCGTCGTGCACGAGGTGCGGCAGCGCCATGGCGTCTGCTGCGACGACCGGCAGGCCGCTGGCCATCGCCTCGAGGGTGGAGATGGACTGCAGCTCGGCGATGGACGCGATCGCGAACACCTTCGCCCGCTGCAGCGCGTTCTTCAGGTAGGCGTCGTCGACGTAGCCGGCGAACTCCACCCGGTCGGCGACGCCGAGCTCGCGGGCCAGGCGGCGCAGGTGCTGCTCCTCGTCGCCGCCTCCGACGATCTCGAGCCGGGCATCCAGCGCCGGATCGATCGCGGCGAGGGCGCGAACGAGCTCGTCGATCTTCTTCTCCGGAGCGAGCCGGCCGACGAACACGATGCGGTTCTCGGCCACCGGCACCAGGTTCGGGATGTAGTTGTGCGTGTCGATGCCGCACGAGATGGCGAGCACCCCGCGCACCGACGTGTGCTGCTCGAGGTAGGCCGCGGCCTTCTCGGTCGGCGTCGTCACCCGTTCGGCGCGCTGGAACGAGCGGTCAGCCGCTCGCCACGACGCCCGCACCGCGGCGGCCTTCGTGAACGGCGGCAGGATCGCCGCGTAGTCGAGCAGGTTCTCGGGCATCACGTGGTTGGTGCCGATGATGCGGATGCCCCGCTCCTGCCCGGCGATCGTCATGCCGCGCCCGATGATGATGTGCGACTGGAAGTGGATCACGTCCGGCTTCACCCGGTCGAGGATCTTCCGCGAGTTCTGCTTGATGCGCCAGGGCAGCGAGAACCTCAGCCAGGGGTGCGGGTACCAGCGCCACGAGTAGATGCGGTGCACCGTCACCTCCTGGCCCTCGAACGTCTCGCGCTGCGGACCGAGCTTCCGGTTGTCGTAGGCGGGCGCCGCGATGTGCACGTCGTGCCCGCGGGCGGCGAGCCCGGCCCCCAGGCGGGTGATGAAGCTGACGGCGCCGTTGATCTCGGGGGCGAAGGTGTCGGCGCCGATGAGCACCCGCAGTCGGGGCTTGTCCGCGTGCGGGGAACGTCGCGGCTCGGTCACGATGGAAGCGTCCTCAGGGATGGGGGGAATCGTCGAAAACGAGGTCCACCGTACCTCAGGGGCGGCGCCGAGCCTTGTCAGCCACGTCGGCGACGGGCGTGTTGGCGAGCGCCTGCGGGTGGTGCCGGGAAAGCGAGACGACGCCCCAGACCGCGACGGCGGCGAAGACGATGAACGCGATGATGGCCGGCCACGGCGCGCCGGCGGCCTCGCCGAGCACGACGATGCCGATCGAGACGGCCACGATCGGGTCGATGACGGTGAGGCCGGCGACCACCAGGTCGGGCGGATTCGACGAGTGCGCGGTCTGCACGAAGTAGCTGCCGAGCAGCCCCGCGACGATCAGGCCGACGATGCACAGGATGGTGAGGATGTCCGCGAAGTCGAAGCCGACGCCCTGCACGATGATCGTGCGCACCCGGTCGATGACGACCTTCGCCAGGGTGACGACGAAGCCGAACAGGGTGCCGCCGGCGATGATGTAGAAGATCGGCCGCGGCGTGCGCCCGCGCATCAGCACGAACAGCGTGATGAACACCGCGAGCACCACCACGAGGATGATCAGCACCGTCCACAGCTGCGTCGCGGTGACCGGGTGCGATCGCGTCACGAAGGCGGCGGTGGTGACGAACGCGCCGACGCCGAGCACGCACACCACGATCGAGCGGATCGAGCGGCGGTCCAGCGGCGTCTTCGTCAGGCGGGAATTGACGATCGCGGTGACGACGAGGGCGACCGCGCCGAGCGGCTGCACCACCGTGATCGGCGCGAGCGTGAGGCTGGTGAGCTGCAGCACGATCGCGAGCGCCAGCAGCACCGTGCCGATCACCCACGACGGACGGGCGAGCAGGGAGCCGAGCTGACCGACCGACAAGCCGGTCCTGCCGCCCTTGTTCTCGGTCTCGACCTTCGCGACGCCGCCGTGCTGCAGCTGGGTGCCGATGGCGAGGATCACCGCCGCGACCAGGGCCAGCGGGATGCCGATGGCGGCGGTCGAGGGCAGCGTCAGCTGGTCGGCGATGGCGTCGAGCTCCGGCGGCACGCACCGACC
>DATMVL010000260.1:0-3035 GCA_035563175.1 Rhodoglobus sp.
CGAGTCGCTCCTGCTCTTTCAGGGCGAGCACCATGCGCCGCACCTCCCCCTCGTACCGCAGCGCGGTGATCACCACGAGGCCACCCGGCGTGGTGCGCGGCGTGGGCTGCGGGTGCAGGGCGACCCGGCAGGCGGCGCACACGGCGCGGTCGGGGGCACCGCATCCGGCGCACTCGACCGGGAACAGCACCGCCCACGCGTCGAGCACCGCATCCCACCAGCTCACCCGGTCAGCGTGCCGCGCGCTCGGGGTCCGTGGCGCCGCTGCGCCGGAACGGTGGAGGGCTACTGCTTGGTGCCGAGCAGGGAGGAGAGGATGCCCGTGCTCACCCATCCCGAGGTGCCCTGCGGTCGCAGCACCTCGCCCTCCGACAGCACCCGCAGCCCGTCCGTGCCCCCGTTGCCGCCGACGATCGCGGTGGCGCCGGCGACGACGCCGAGCTGGGTGCGGGGCCCGCCGAGCTCGTAGGCGGTGACCTGCCCGCCGCTGCCGAGCGCCGCGACGGCGCGGTCGCTCACCCAGGCCGCATCGACGGCGGGGGTCACGCCGATGGGCAGCTCGAGGGTGGGCCCGAGTGCGATGCGGCCGTCGCCTTGGCGGACGATGCCGGCGACGAGCAGGGCCGGTCCGCCGCCGCCGCTGAGGGCGACGAGCAGGCGGGTGCCGTCGCGGGACACGTCGATGGAGGCGACGTCGGCGCCGGCGGGCAGCTGCCCGACCGATTGGGCGTTGCCGTCCAGGTCGGTGACGATGAGCGCGGCGGCGTCGTCGACGGGCACGCTCCAGATCAGGCCGAACGGGTCGAGGGCGGGGGCGGCGAGGCCGGGCCGGTCGTCGAGCACGATGGCGTCGCCGGTGGCGGTGGCGGCTCCGACTCGGCCGTCGGCGCCCCGGAACGCGGCGACCGACCGGTCGCGCGCGAGGGTGAGGGCGTCGGCGCCGCTGTCGGCGAGCACCGCCGAGATGCCGGGCAGCGGGGTGATGCCGGAGCCGGTGTCGATGCCGTACCCGGTGTCGCCGAGCACGAGGTTGCCGTTCTCGACGAGCGGGTTGACGAGGGCGGGCACGCCGGCGGGTGGGGGCACGGCGAGGGTACGGCCGTCGATGGTGATGGTGACGTCGGTGGCGCCCAGGGTGGCGGCGAGCTGCTGCCGCATCCAGTCGCGGTCCTGCTCGCTGGATGCGAGCGCCTGCGCCGAGAGGTCGACGGTGGCGGTGCTGCCCGACACGTCGACGCCCTCCGCGCCCAGCTCGGTGGCGGGCGGGAACGCGGTCTGCAGCACGCCCTGGGCGAGCCACTCGGTGGGGCCGGCGATGAGCTCGCGCACCGCCCGGGTCGGGGTGGTGGTGCGGGCGGCGAACCAGCGCACGTCGGGCACGAGGAAGCGGTGGGTGGAGTCGAAGAAGTACAGCGGCTGCTGGGTGAAGACGATGTCGAAGCTCGGTTCGGAGAGCACGATGCCGTCGGCCGCCTCGCTGATGCGCCATTCGCCGCCGACCTGCTGGAAGGCGAAGGTGAGGGTCTGCGTGGTGGTGGTCGCCGCTTCGGAGTAGACGCCCTCGGCGTTGACGGTGGCGGTGGCGGCGACCGTGTAGTCCCAGGTGTCGGCCGCGGTGGATGACTGGGTGGCGTTGGCGCTGGTGCGCACGATGACGCCGGCGTTGGGCTTCCAGCGCTCGGCGAGGCCGGGGGTCATGAACTCGCGGGCGGTGGCGAAGTCGCCGCGGGAGCTGCGCACGGCCTGCATGAAGTCGGCGAGGATGCGGCGCTGGTCGGAGCCGGCGACCGGTCCCTCGGCGACGACCTCGACATCCGGTTGCGCCTGCTCGTCGAACTCGGGGCCGGCGTCGACACCGCCCGAGGTGGGGATGCCGACGCAGCCGCTCAGCAGCAGCACGGCGGCGATCGCGAGCGCTCCAGCCCTACGCACCGGTCACCTCCGGCAGGTCGGACCCGTCGTCGGGCGGCAGTTCCAGAGGGGAGCCGCGCAGCTCGGCGCCGCGCTCGCGCGGCAGGGTGAGCCGGAAGCACGAGCCCTCGCCCTCGGCGGACCAGACCTCGAGCCAGCCGCCGTGCAGCACCGCGTCCTCGAGCGAGATCGCGAGGCCGAGCCCGGTGCCGCCGGTGGTGCGCTGACGCGACGGGTCGGCGCGCCAGAACCGGTCGAACACGCGCGACATGGCCTCCGGCGACATCCCGACACCGTAGTCGCGCACGGCGATCGCGACCGCCTCCTGGTCGCTGTCGACCCACACGACGATCGGCTCGCCCTCGCCGTGGTCGATGGCGTTGCCGAGCAGGTTCTGCAGGATGCGGCGGATGCGGCGGGCATCCACCTCGGCCTCGAAGTAGCCGCCTGGCGCGTGCAGCCGCAACTGGGAGCCCTTGGACTCGGCGAGCGAGGCGACGGACTCGATCGCGTCCTCGACGAGCCTGACCAGGTTGGTGGGCTCGGCATCCATCTCGACCGCGCCGGCGTCGTACCGGCTCATCTCGAGCAGATCGGCCAGGAGGGTCTCGAACCGCTGCACCTGCGTGCGCAGCAGCTCGGCGGTGCGGGCGGTGGCGGGCGGGAATCCGTCGCGCTGGTCGTACAGAACGTCGCCGGCGAGCCGGATGGTGGTGAGGGGCGTGCGCAGCTCGTGCGAGACGTCGGCGACGAACCGCTGCTGCACCTGCGACAGCTGCGCGAGCCGGGTGATCTGGCTCTGCAGGCTCTGCGCCATGCCGTTGAACGATCGGGCGAGGGTGGCGAGCACGTCGTCGCCGCGCACCGGCAGCCGCACGCTGAGGTCGCCGTCGGCGAGCCGCTCGCTGGTCTCGGCGGCGACCTGCACCGGACCGACGACGAGCCGCACCACGATGTAGGTGACGGCGCCGATGAGCAGCACGAGCATGAGCCCGCCGACCACGAGCGTCTGCTGCACGAGGCCGAGGGTCTGCTGCGCGTCCTGGATGTCGTAGATGAGATAGAGCTCGTACGGCTCGCCGCGCACGTCGAGCACCGACCCGACGATGAGTCCCGGATGCACG
>DATMVL010000261.1:0-13917 GCA_035563175.1 Rhodoglobus sp.
GCCGCCGCCGCCGTCGTCCCGGCTCAGCTGGATCACGCGCCGGTTGGACGGCCTTCCAAGGCCGTCCAACCGCGACGTGATCCAGCTAGGCCGGGAAGCGGGAGGCGCTACACCTTCGGGGCGCGGTCGTCGAAGACCTCGGCCTCCATCGAGTCGTAGCCCTCGACCTGCGGGTCGCGGTGCAGCCCGCCGGAGAGGGCGTACTCCTCCTCGGGCGAGAGCACGAGCTGGTGCCGGCCCCAGACCGCGAAGGCGAGCAGGATGACGCCGTAGACGAGAACGATCGCGATGATCGCCGGCTGGAACGTCGGGTTGATGAGGAAGCCCACGAACACGAGCGCCGCGATGACCAGTGCGATCCACGCTCCCGGGAGGCCCCACGGGCTCCTGTACGGCCGGGCCGCGTTCGGGAACTTCCGGCGCAGGATGATGAACGACACCATCTGCAGCGCGTAGGCGAGCACGGCGCCCCAGACCGCGATGTTGAGGATGATCGCCCCCGCGACCGCGCCGACGCCCTCGGCGTCGAGTCCGGCGAGCACATCCAGCACGATCAGTGCGATGAACCCGATCACGGCGCCCGCCACGAGCGCCACCCACGGGGTCTGCCGCTTGCCGGTGAGCGAGAAGAACTTCGGGTAGTAACCGGCCCGCGAGAGGGAGTACATGTTGCGCCCGTAGGCGAACATGATGCCCTGCAGCGAGGCGAGCAGCCCGATCAGCGCGAACAGCGACAGCACCGCCGCGGCCTGGTCGCCGACGATGGCGCGGAACCCGTCGAGCAGCGGCTCCCCCGCCGTGCCGGTCGCCTCGGCGCCGAGCACGCCGGTGTTGAGCACGAGGATGAGCACGCCGGTGACGATGAGGGTGCCGCGGGCGATGAACCCCGCGCGCGGTATGTCGCGGCTCGGGTTGTGCGACTCCTCGGCCGCGAGCGGCAGCTCCTCGATGCCGAGGAAGAACCACATCGCGAACGGCAGCGCGAACAGGATGGGCAGCACGCCGTGCGGCAGGAACGCCGTCTGGCCAGGGTCGGGCGCGATGTCGAACAGGCGGTCCCAGCTGAAGGCGCCCGAGAACACGGCCATCGCCGAGAACACCAGCAGGATCGCGATGGAGATGATCGAGACGACGATCGCGAACTTGAACGAGATGTTGGCGCCCGCCGCGTTGAGCGCGATGAACACGATGTAGAGCACGGCGTACCAGATCCACATGTTGCCGGTGAGGTCGAAGCCGAGCAGCTCCGTGGTGATCCCGTTCGCGTAGCTGGCGGAGAAGAACACGATCACCGCCGTGGTGGCGACGTACTCGATGGTCTCGGCGAGGCCCGTCACCAGGCCGCCCCACGGCCCCATCGCCGACCGTGCGAACGAGTAGGCGCCGCCGGTGTGCGGCATCGCGGCGGCCATCTCGCCGATCGAGAAGATCAGGCCGTAGTACATCGCGACCAGGATGATGAAGGCGATCGTCATGCCGCCGAAGCCGGCGAAGTCGATGCCGAAGTTCCAGCCCGAGAAGTCGCCCGAGATGACGGCCGCGACGGCGAGGCCCCACAGCCCCCAGACGCCGGCGGTGCGCTTCAGGCTGCGCCGCTCGAAGTAGTCGGCGCCGGCCGTGGTGTACGTCACGCCCGAGACGCGCTTGGACTCTGCCATGTCGATCCTCCGGAGAAGTCGGGTGCCCGGTCTTTCGGGAGAGCATGGCGGCTATTGGTACCCGGTGTCTACCTTTGGCGTGTAAAAGGCCTGTTACGCTCGGCGGCGACGGCCGAGACGCGCGTGCTTCAATGGTCGGACCGAGCGCGATAGGAGCGATGGATGCCCGGCAACCTGACGATCCAGGAGCTCACCGCCGCGGCATCCGCCGGCGACATCGACACCGTCATCGTCGCGTTCACCGACATGCAGGGCCGCCTCGTGGGCAAGCGGACCTCGGTGCGGCTGTTCCTGGAGGAGCTCGCCGAGCACGGCGCCGAGGCCTGCAACTACCTGCTCGCGGTCGACGTGGAGATGAACACCGTCGACGGCTACGCGATCTCGAGCTGGGAGAGCGGCTACGGCGACATGGTGCTGAAGCCCGACCTGCCGACGCTGCGCCGCATCCCGTGGCTGCCGGGCACCGCGATGGTGACCGCCGACCTCGAACGCCTCGACGGGCAGCCGGTCGCGCCCGACCCGCGGCAGGTGCTGAAGCGGCAGCTGGCGCGGCTCGCCGAGCGCGGGCTCGAGGCGTTCGTGGGCACCGAGCTCGAGTTCCTGGTGTTCGAGGACGGCTACCGCGACGCCTGGGCGAAGCGGTATCAGGGGCTGACCCCGGCATCCGACTACAACATCGACTACGCCCTGCTGGCCAGCAGCCGCATGGAGCCCCTGCTGCGCGACATCCGCCTCAGCATGGACGGCGCCGGCATGTACTGCGAGGGTGTGAAGGGCGAGTGCAACCTCGGGCAGCAGGAGATCGCGTTCCGGTACGCGGACGCGCTCACCACCTGCGACCAGCACTCGATCTACAAGAACGGCGCGAAGGAGATCGCCGACCGGCACGGCAAGTCGCTCACGTTCATGTCGAAGTTCGATGAGCGCGAGGGCAACTCGTGCCACATCCACCTCTCGGTGCGCGGCGCCGACGGCGCGCCGGTGATGGCCGGCGACGGCGAGCACGGCTTCTCGAAGCTCATGGAGCACTGGCTCGCCGGGCAGCTGGCGACCCTGCGGGAGCTGACGCTGTTCTTCGCGCCGAACATCAACTCCTACAAGCGCTACGTCGAGGGCAGCTTCGCGCCGACCGCGATCGCGTGGGGGCTCGACAACCGCACCTGCGCGCTGCGCGTGGTCGGGCACGGCCAGTCGCTGCGCGCCGAGAACCGGGTGCCGGGCGGCGACGTGAACCAGTACCTGGCGGTCGCGGCGATGATCGCCGGCGGCCTGTACGGCATCGAGCACGAGCTGGAGCTCGAGCCGATGCTGCGGGGCAACGCGTACACGTCCGGCGCCGAGCGCGTGCCGTCGACGCTGCGGGATGCGGCGGCGCTGTTCGAGGGATCGGCGGTCGCCCGCGAGGCGTTCGGCGACGACGTGGTCGAGCACTACCTCAACAACGCGCGCATCGAGCAGGCCGCGTTCGACGCCGCGATCACGGACTGGGAGCGAGTGAGAGGATTCGAGCGACTGTGAGCGCGCCGGTCATCGGACTGACGACCTATCTCGAGCAGGCGCAGTCGGGGGTGTGGGACGTGCAGGCGTCCTTCCTGCCGAAGGTCTACTTCGAGGCGGTGAACCGTGCCGGCGGCATCGCCGTGCTGCTGCCGCCGCAGCCCGTCGACGAGGCGATCGCCGAGCGGGTGCTCGACGGCCTCGACGGCCTCATCATCACCGGCGGCAAGGACGTCGACCCCGCCCGCTACGGACAGCAGCCGCACGAGACCACCGACGAGCCGAGCCGCGACCGGGACGCGTGGGAGGATGCGCTGCTCACCGAGGCGCTGCAGCGCGGCCTGCCGTTCCTCGGCATCTGCCGCGGCGCCCAGCTGCTCAACGTCGCGCTCGGCGGCACCCTGCACCAGCACCTGCCCGAGGTCGTCGGCTCCGACCGCTACAACAAGGGCGGCGGGCACTTCGCGCTCAACCAGGTCGAGGTCGGCGGCGGCACGCTCGCCACCCTGGTCGACCCCGAGCTGACCGTGAAGTCGTACCACCACCAGGCCATCGACGAGCTCGCCGACGGGCTCGTGGTCACGGCGCGCTCCGACGACGGCGTCATCCAGGCCGTCGAGGTCGAGGGCGTGCCGTTCGGCGTCGGCGTGCAGTGGCACCCCGAGGAGGACGCCGCCGAGGACGCGCGGCTGTTCGAAGGGCTCGTGCAGGCGGCGAGGGAGTACCGCAGATGAGCGCCATCACCCTGATCAACCCGGCCGACGAGTCGGTGATCCGCGACGTCGAGCACAGCACCATCGAGCAGGTGGATGCCGCGGTCGCGGCCGCGTCGGTCGCGCAGCGCTCCTGGGCGGCCCTCGCTCCGGTCGAGCGCGCCCGTGCCCTGCGCCGGTTCGCCGCCACCGTCGGCGAGCACGTCGAGGAGCTCGCCGCCCTCGAGGTGGTGAACTCCGGGCATCCGATCGGTCAGGCCCGGTGGGAAGCCGGGCACGTGCGCGACGTGCTCGACTACTACTCCGGTTCACCCGAACGGATGCTCGGGCAGCAGATCCCCGTCGCCGGCGGCCTCGACGTCACCTTCCATGAGCCGATCGGCGTCGTGGGCGTCATCGTGCCGTGGAACTTCCCGATGACGATCGCCAGCTGGGGCTTCGCCCCCGCGCTCGCCGCGGGCAACGCCGTGGTGCTGAAGCCCGCGGAGTGGACCCCGCTCACCGCGATGCGGCTGGCCGAGCTCGCGCTCGAGGCCGGGCTGCCGGAGCACCTGTTCCAGGTGCTGCCCGGCAAGGGCTCCGTCGTGGGCGAGCGCTTCGTGACCCACGAGGACGTGCGCAAGATCGTGTTCACCGGGTCGACCGCGACCGGCAAGCGCGTGATGGCGGGCGCCGCGGAGCAGGTCAAGGCGGTCACGCTCGAGCTCGGCGGCAAGTCGGCCAACGTGGTGTTCGCCGACGCCGACCTGGAGAAGGCCGCGGCGACGGCACCGTACGCGGTGTTCGAGAACGCCGGTCAGGACTGCTGCGCACGCAGCCGCATCCTGGTGCAGCGCAGGGTGTACGACCGGTTCCTCGAGCTGCTCGAGCCCGCCGTCAGAGGTGTCGCGGTCGGCGACCCCAACGCGGAGACGACCGAGATGGGGCCGCTGGTGTCGGCCGAGCACCACGCCAAGGTCGCGAGCTACCTCGACGGCGCCGACGTCGCGTTCCGCGGCACCGCGCCCGACGGGCCGGGCTACTGGTTCGCCCCCACCGTGGTGCTGCCCCGCTCGCGCACCGACCGTGTCGTCACCGAGGAGGTCTTCGGCCCGATGGTCGCGGTGCTGCCGTTCGACGACGAGGCCGACGCCATCGCGCTGGCGAACGACTCGATCTACGGGCTGAGCGGCTCGATCTTCACCCGCGACCTGGGCCGCGCTCTCCGCGTCGCCCGCGGCGTGCAGAGCGGCAACCTGTCGGTGAACTCGCACTCCAGCGTGCGGTACGCCACCCCGTTCGGCGGGTTCAAGCAGAGCGGCCTCGGCCGCGAGCTCGGGCCCGACGCCCCCTTCGCCTTCACCGAGACCAAGAACGTCTTCCTGAGCACGGAGTAGCCCATGGCCATCACCCCCATCGACCTCACGCAGCGCCTGGCCGGCAAGGTCGCCGTCATCACCGGCGGCGCCTCCGGCATCGGGCTCGCCACCGCGCGCCGCTTCGCCGCCGAGGGTGCCACCGTCGTCATCGGCGACCTCGACCCGGCGACCGGTGAGGCCGCCGCCGCGGAGGTGGGCGGCCTGTTCGTGAAGGTGGACGTGGCGGATGAGGAGCAGGTGAACCACCTCTTCGACACCGCCGCATCCACCTACGGCTCCGTCGACATCGCCTTCAACAACGCCGGCATCTCGCCGCCCGACGACGACTCGATCGAGACCACCGAGCTGCCGGCTTGGCAGAAGGTGCAGGACGTGAACCTCAAGTCCGTGTACCTGTGCTCGCGCGCGGCGCTGCGGCACATGGTCGCGCAGCAGTCGGGCTCCATCATCAACACCGCATCCTTCGTGGCCGTCATGGGCTCGGCGACCAGCCAGATCTCGTACACCGCCTCGAAGGGCGGCGTGCTCGCCATGACCAAGGAGCTCGGCGTGCAGTTCGCCCGGCAGGGCATCCGCGTCAACGCGCTCTGCCCCGGTCCGGTGAACACGCCGCTGCTGCAGGAGCTGTTCGCGAAGGATCCGGAGCGCGCCCAGCGCCGGCTCGTGCACATCCCGAAGGGCCGGTTCGCGGAGCCCGAGGAGCTGGCGGCGGCCGTCGCGTTCCTGGCGAGCGACGACGCGAGCTTCATCACCGCATCCACCTTCCTCGTCGACGGCGGCATCAGCTCGGCCTACGTCACACCGCTCTGATCTCGACGCGGCTCGATCACCGATGAGCGACGGTCTCGCAGACGAGGTGCTGTTCCGCCCGGTGCGCAGCGGCAACGCCTTCGAGGACACCGTCGCCCGACTGCTGCAGACCATCCGCCTCGGGGTGGTGGCACCCGGCGAGGCGCTGCCGCCCGAGCGCGACCTCGCGACCCGGTTCTCGGTGAGCCGGGACACCGTGCGCGAGGCGATCCGCTCGCTCTCCGACGCCGGGTACCTGGTCGCCCGGCGCGGACGGTACGGCGGCACATTCGTCAGCGACCGACTGCCGGCGGCGGATGCGGTGGCCCCCTCCCGCGACGAGCTGGACGACGCGCTCGGCCTGCGCTTCATCCTCGAGACGGGCGCCGCGCGGGCGGCCGCCGCTCGGCAGCTCTCCGCCGCGGACCGCGAGCAGCTGTGGTCGCGGCTGCGCGAGACCGCGACCGCCGCGCCCGAGGACTACCGCCGCCTCGACTCCCGGCTGCACCTGACCATCGGCGAGCTCGTCGCGGTGCCGTCGCTGGTCTCGCTGCTCGCCGACACCCGCACCCGCGTCAACGCGCTGCTCGACGTCATCCCCCTGCTGCCCCGCAACATCGCGCACAGCAACGAGCAGCACGAGGCGATCGTGCTCGCCATCCTCACCGGCGACCCCGACCGCGCCGCCGAGGCGATGAGCGAGCACCTCGCGGGTTCCGAGGCGCTGCTGCGCGGGTTCCTGGCCTAGCGGCGCGGCCCGCCCGCGTGCCGCGGTTGGACCCCATTCGGCACGGTCGGACCCCGTCCGAACGCCGTCCGGCCACGCCGAGCTCCGGCTAAGCGCCGCCGGTGGCGCGCTCGGCCGCGTCGACCACGTTCTTCAGCAGCATCGCGCGGGTCATCGGGCCGACGCCGCCAGGCACCGGTGACAGGTGCCCGGCGACCTCGGCGACCGAACGGTCCACGTCGCCGCGCAGCCGCGCCTTGCCCGTCTCCGGGTCGACGACGCGGGTGATGCCCACGTCGAGCACCGCGGCGCCCGGCTTCACCCAGTCGGGCTGGATCAGCCCGGCCACGCCGACCGCGGCGATCACGATGTCCGCGTCGCGCACCCGGGCCGCGAGGTCGGGCGTGCGGGAGTGCGTCAGCGTCACGGTCGCGTCGAGGCCCCTGCGGGTCATGAGCAGGCCGAGCGGCCGGCCCACGGTGAGCCCGCGGCCCACGACGACGACGGAGCGCCCGGCGATCGGCACGTCGTAGCGCTGCAGCAGCTCCACGATGCCGGCCGGAGTGCACGGCAGTGGCGAGTCGATCGGTCCGCTGACGCCGAGCACGAGCCGCCCGAGATTGGTCGGGTGGAGGCCGTCGGCGTCCTTGTCGGGATCGATGAGCTCGAGCATCCGGTGCTCGTCGATGCCGGCCGGCAGCGGCAGCTGCACGATGTAGCCGGTCACCGCTGGGTCGGCGTTGAGCCGCTCGATCGCGGCGACGACGTCGGCCTCGGATGCGGTGCCCGGCAGGTCGACGCGGATCGACTCGATGCCGACCTCGGCGCAGTCGCGGTGCTTGCCCGCGACGTACGAGATCGACCCGGGGTCGTCGCCGACGAGCAGCGTGCCGAGGCCGGGGACGATGCCCCGCTCACGCAGCGCCGCGATGCGGGCCGCGAGCTCGGCTTTGACGGCGGATGCGGTGGCGACGCCGTCGAGGATCGTCGCGCTCACGCTGCCCCGCTCCGACCCCGAACGGGTCGTTCGGACCCCCTTCGAACCGGGTCGAACCGTGCCGAGCTCCAGCTCGGTGCCACTACGCCCACGTCCCGGGGGAGCTGAGGCCCTCGTACAGCGGGAAGCGGTCCGTCAGGGCGACGACGCGCTCGCGCAGCGCGGCGACGTCGGGCTCGGGCAGCAGCACGTTCGCGATGATGTCGGCCACCTCGGTGAACTCCTCGTCGCCGAAGCCGCGGGTCGCGAGCGCCGGCGTGCCGATGCGCACGCCCGACGGGGTCATCGGCGGGCGGGTGTCGAACGGCACCGAGTTGCGGTTCACCGTGATGCCCGCTTCGTGCAGCAGATCCTCCGCCTCCTTGCCGTGGATGGCGGCCTTGCGCAGGTCGACGAGCACCAGGTGCACGTCGGTGCCGCCGGTGAGCAGGTCGACGCCGGCGCCCTGCACGTCGTCGGCGACGAGCCGCTCGGCGAGCAGCTGCGCGCCGCGGATGGTGCGCGCCTGCCGATCCTTGAAGTCGTCGCCGGCGGCGAGCAGGAACGCGGTCGCCTTCGCGGCGATCACGTGCATGAGCGGCCCGCCCTGCTGGCCGGGGAACACGTTCGAGTTGAGCTTCTTCTGCGTCTCGAGGTCGTTGGTGAGGATGAAGCCCGACCGCGGACCGCCGATCGTCTTGTGCACGGTCGAGCTGGTGACGTCGGCGTACGGCACGGGCGAGGGGTGCAGGCCCGCCGCCACGAGGCCCGCGAAGTGCGCCATGTCGACCCAGAGCTTCGCGCCCACCTCGTCGGCGATGGCGCGGAACGCGGCGAAGTCGAGCTGCCGCGGGTACGCCGACCAGCCGGCGATGAGCACCTGGGGCCGCACCTGCAGCGCCTTCTCGCGAACCGCATCCATGTCGATCAGCGACGTGCGCTCGTCGACCTCGTAGGTGTGCGGCTCGTAGAGCTTGCCCGAGAAGTTGAGCTTCATGCCGTGGGTCAGGTGGCCGCCGTGAGCGAGATCGAGGCCCAGGATGCGGTCGCCGGGCTGGGCGATGGCGCTCAGCACGGCGGCGTTGGCCGACGCTCCCGAGTGGGGCTGCACGTTGGCGTAGGCGGCGCCGAACAGGCTCTTCGCTCGCGAGATGGCCAGGTTCTCGGCGACGTCGACGAACTCGCAGCCCCCGTAGTAGCGGCGGCCCGGGTAGCCCTCGGCGTACTTGTTGGTGAGCACCGAGCCCTGCGCCTCGAGCACGGCGCGGGGCACGAAGTTCTCGCTGGCGATCATCTCGAGGGTGCTGCGCTGGCGGCCGAGCTCCGCGTCGAGCGCCGCAGCGATCTCCGGGTCGACCTCGGCGAGCGGGGAGGTGAATTGCGACATGAACGTCCTTCCACGGTTCGTCGGATGCGTCGTGGCCCAGGCGTACGGCCACGATCCGTGGGAATTCGCCGCTCCCCGGTGGTTGCCCACCTCAACGCCAGTCGCGACGTGAGCCAGCATACCGGCGCCTGCGCGCGTCTAGCGGTTAGTTAGGAGTCCTGACATACTCGGTCGCATGATCCCGCTGCCGGTCCTCGTCGACCTCGGGGACGGCATCGCCGCCGGCCCGATCATCCGCACCACGGATGCCTCGATCCCGCCGGAGGGGTACCGTCTCGACCTGGAACCCACGGGCATCCGGATCACCTCGTCGGGTGCCGCGGGCGCCTTCTACGCGGAGCAGACACTGGGGCAGCTCGGCGAGCATCCGCCGACCGGCGTCATCGAGGATCACCCGCGGTTCGCCTACCGGGGTGCCATGCTCGACGTCGCCCGGCACTTCCTCCCGGTGGAGGCGGTGCTGCGGTACGTCGACGACATCGCGCTGCTGAAGCTCAACCATCTGCACCTGCACCTCACCGACGACCAGGGCTGGCGGATCGAGATCGACGCGTACCCGGAGCTCACGCGCATCGGCGGCGCGACGCAGGTCGGCGGCGGAGGCGGCGGGTACTACACGAAGGCCGACTATCGGCGCATCGTCGCCTACGCCGCCGAGCGGTTCGTCACGATCGTGCCCGAGATCGACATGCCGGGGCACACGAACGCGGCGATCGTCGCCTATCCGGAACTCGGCGACGAGCCCGCCGAGCCCTACGAGGGCATCGAGGTCGGCTTCAGCACGCTCGCGATCGGCGAAGAGTCGACCTACGAGTTCGTGCGCACCGTGCTCACCGAGCTCGCCGCGATGACGCCGGGCCCCTACCTGCACTTGGGAGGGGACGAGTCGTTCAAGACCTCCGACCAGGACTTCCTGCTGTTCGTGCGGCGGGCGGCGGAGCTCGGGGCGGCGACCGGCAAGACGGTCATCGGCTGGCACGAGATGGGGCGCAGCTCCGAGCTGCCCGCCGGCATGGTCGGCCAGTACTGGGACTACGCCGTGCCCCGCGAGCCCGCCGGCGAGCACACCCTGTCGTTCGTGCGGCAGGGCGGGAAGGTCATCCTCTCCCCCGCCGACCGGGTCTACCTCGACATCCGCTACACCGAGGATCACCCCTACGGGTTGGTCTGGGCCGACGGCCCCACGACGCTGCCGGATGCGTACGACTGGGAGCCGACCGACATCGTGCCCGGGCTCGGCGAGGCCGACATCCTCGGGGTCGAGGCGCCGATCTGGACCGAGACCCTCGCCACCATCGAGCAGGTGGAGTCGATGGCGTTCCCACGGCTGGCCGCGGTCGCCGAGCGGGCGTGGTCGCCGCGGGGGGCCTCGGGCCTGCTCGAGCGGCTGCCGGCGCTGCAGGCCGTATGGGATGCCCGCGGCATCGCGTATCACCGCGTGCCCGGGGTCGCGTGGGCCTGACCGCTTGCAAAGCGTAACCAGAGTGTTACGCTTTATTAATGGATGCGTTCGATGCGCTCGCCGACGGCACTCGGCGGCGGATGCTGCTCGAGCTCGCGATCACGCCGCGCACGGCCGGCCAGCTCGCGGACGCGGAACCGACGTCCCGGCCCGGCATCAGCCGACATCTGCGGGTGCTGCGTGAGAGCGGCCTGGTCGACGTCACGGCGACCGGCCGCAATCGGGTGTATTCGCTGGCGCCGCACGGCCTGACGCCGGTACGGGAGCTGCTGCAGCGCCTCACCGGTCCGCCGATCCCGGAGCAGCGACTCGCCGCGCTCGAACTCGAGGTGCGCCGCACCTCCCGCGAACGACGCGGCGCGACCGAACAGGAGGAGAGCGCATGACCGAGACACCGACGCCGACCGGCACGGTCGCAGCGGGAGAACGAGGGCCGGAGGTCCGCTTCACCCGCCGCTTCGATGCCGACATCCGCGACGTGTGGGCCGCCCTCACCGAACCGGAGCGGCTCGTGCGCTGGATCGGCCGCTGGGAGGGCGACCCGAGCACCGGCACGATCACGTTCTTCATGACCGCCGAGGGCGACGATGTCGCCGGCGAGGAGTACACGATCCGGGAGTGCTTTCCGCCCCACCGCTTCAGCGCCGACACCCGGGTCGGCGAGCAGGCCTGGCACCTCCGATTCGAACTCGCTCAGCATGGCGGCACGACCACGCTGGTGTTCGCGCAGCTGCTCGCCGATGACGACATGTCGAACGTCGGCCCGGGCTGGGAGTACTACCTCGACCGGCTGGCCGCCTCGCTCGGCGGACGCGACGTCGCCGACGTCGACTGGGACGACTACATGCCCGGGATGCGCGACTACTACGCGGCACTCGTCGCTGGGTGAGCGACCTCCGGAAGGACGCTCAGCCCCGGTGCGCCTCCGCGGGGTGCGCGGCGATGCGGGCGCGGTCGGTGAGCACGGTGAAGACGAAGCCGACCACGACGATCGCGGCCGCCACCCACGGCACCGCGGCGACGCCCCAGCCGTCGAGCACGAGACCGCCGAGCAGCGCGCCGAGCCCGATCGCGATGTTGAACGCCGTCGTGGTGATCGACCCGGTGATGGTGCGCACCCGGGCCGACGAGCCCTGCAGACCGCGGGTGTGGTAGAGCGCCGGCAGGCCGCCGAACGAGACGCTCCACAGCGCCATGAGCAGCAGCACCGCCACCAGCCCCTGACCGAACAGGGCGAGCAGCACGACCGTGAGCACCACCGCGGCGTTCATGAGGTTCACGGTGAGCCGCGGCCAGCGGTCACCGTACACCGCCGCGATGACGGCGCCGCCGAGGCCCGCGACGCCGAAGGCGAGCAGCACCAGGCTCACGAGGTCGGGTTCCACGCCGCCGACCGCGATGGTCCACGGCGCGATGTAGGTGTAGAAGGTGTTGTGGCCGGTGGCCACGAGCAGCACCGATCCGGCGGCGATGCCGAGCGCGATCAGCGACCGGTCGCGGTGCAGCGGCTGCGGTATCTCGCCCGTGACCACGGGCACGCGGTGATCGACCGCGGGCAGCGCCACGATGACGAGCACCACGAACGCGACGACGATGCCGGCCATGACCAGGAAGGCGAGCCGCCAGCCGAGGGCGTGGCCGATCGCGGCCGTCATCGGCACGCCGAGGATGAACGCCAGCGAGCCGCCGCCGGTGGTGATCGAGACCGCGCGGGCGACCTGCGAGGGATGCACCAGCCACGCCGTGTAGGGACCGGCCACCGACCAGAACAGGCCATGCGCCAACCCGCCGACGATGCGTGACGCCAGCAGCGCCTCGTAGGTCGGGGCGATCGCCGCGAGCACGTTGGTGACCGCGAAGACCGCGAGCGTGATCACCAGCAGCGCCTTGCGCGAGAACCGCCGCGTGAGCAGCGTCACCGGGATCGAGGTGATCGCCACCGTGCCGGCGAACACCGAGACCAGGAAGCCGATGCGCGCCTCGCTCTCGTCGAGGTCGGCCGCGATGTCGGGCAGCAGCCCCGTGGGCAGGAACTCGCTCGAGACCGAGACGAAGATCGCGCCCGCGAGCACGAGGAGGCGGAAGATCGGCAGGCGCGCTGCCGCATCGGTGGTGGACATGCTGAGGGGCTCCGAGGCGAGGGAACGCGTCGCCGAGCACGGGAGCGCGCGGGACGCCGCTCATCCATCAGCCTATCGGCGCGCCGCTACGCTGGTGCGGTGACCGACGCGACCCACTGGATCCTCACGCTGGTGTGCGAGGACCGCCCGGGTATCGTCCACGCGATCAGCGGTGCGATCGTCGAAGCCGATGGCAACATCACCGAGTCGCAGCAGTTCTCGAGCGAGGACACCGGCCGGTTCTTCATGCGGCTGCAGGTCGAATCGGCCGCCGGGCGCGACCGGTTCGAGACCGCCCTCGCCCCCGTGATCGAGCGCTACGGCATGGACTGGAAGCTGGACGTCGTGGGGCGGCCGCTGCGCACCCTCGTGCTGGTCTCCAAGGCGGGGCACTGCCTCAACGACCTGCTCTACCGGCAGCGGGCCGGCCAGTTGAGCATGGACATCCCGCTGGTGCTCAGCAACCACCCCGACCTCGCCGACCTGGCCTCGTTCTCGGGGGTGCCGTTCGAGGCGCACCCGGTCGTCGGCGACGAGCAGAAGGCGGCGTTCGAGCAGCGCGTGCTCGACGTGGTCGCCGAGCACGACATCGAGCTCGTCGTGCTCGCGCGGTACATGCAGATCCTCTCCCCCGGGCTGTGCGCGGCGCTGGCCGGCAAGGTCATCAACATCCACCACTCCTTCCTGCCGGGCTTCAAGGGCGCGAACCCCTACCGGCAGGCGCACGCCCGCGGCGTGAAGCTGATCGGCGCCACCGCCCACTTCGTCACGAGCGACCTCGACGAGGGGCCGATCATCGAGCAGAACGTGGTGCGCGTCGACCACACCCGCACCCCCGCCGAGCTCATGGCGATCGGGCAGGACGAGGAGTCGCGCACGCTCACCCAGGCGGTGCAGTGGTTCAGCGAGCACCGCGTGCTGCTCGACGGCGCCCGGACGATCATCTTCCGCTGATGGCCGACCTCGTCCTGCACTCCGCGCGCAAACTCGACGCCGCCGGGCTGGTGGACGACTTCTGGATGCTGGTCGAGCACGGCGTGGTCGTCCAGACCGGCGACGGCCGGCATCCGAGCGCGCAGACGCAGGTCGACGCCGGCGGCCACTGGCTGACGCCCGGCTTCATCGACCTGCACGGCCACGGCGCGGGCGGCCACGCCTACGACGACGGCGCGGAGGCCATCCTGGCCGCGCTGCGCACCCACCGGCGTCACGGCACCACCCGGTCGGTCA
>DATMVL010000262.1:0-2668 GCA_035563175.1 Rhodoglobus sp.
CCTCTGCTCCCGAGCCGTCGACGGCCACGCGCACCAGCGACGTCTCGTCGGCGAGGTACACGTCGCCGCCGGTCGCGTCCGGTGCGCCGACCACCACGGCACCCGTCGTCGGCGCGAGGAACGAGGCATCCGCTCCGCGCAGCCACACGTCGCCGTCCTGGGTCACGACGACCGCCCATGTGTCGCCCGCGGCGGTGATCGCCGGAGCGGCCAGTCCGTCCGCCTCGAGCGGGTCGCGGCCGCGCACCTCGCCCTGGGCGATGTCGTAGCGCAGCACCGAGTCGTCGGCGCGCGAGTAGGCGAACAGCATGCCGCGGGAGTCCACGGCGATGGCGTCGGCGGCGTACTGCGGTGCGTCTTCGTCGTCCGACGGGAACGGGTCCAGCTGCGTCGCCCCGCCCGCCGACAGCAGACCGGCGAAGACCGCGCCGGAGTCGGTGAGGTACGCGACGTGGTCCCCGGCCGTCACGACGTCCGTCGTCCCGGGAGGGGTCGACTCCGACGCCTGCAGCGCCTCCTCGTCGAGGTCGGCGGGCATCGCCTCGTCGATGCGCGTGATCTTGCTGTAGCTGTCGCTGAACAGATAGGCGGCATCGCCCGTCTGCACGACCTGGTCGGGGTTGCTGATGCTGCGCACGGTGTCGAGCTCGCCCACCGAGGTGTTCACCCGTGCATAGCGGCGTCCCTCACCGGTCTGCAGCGCCCACACCGCCGTGTCGACCTCGGGGGTCTCCTGCGCGTCCAGCCCCGGCCAGACGACGCTGATCCCGATCACGAGGGCAGCGGCCGCGCCGGCGGCGACGATCCCGGCGATCGTGCCGCGGCGCATCAGAGCACCCCCGTGGCCAGGAGCGTGGCCACCACCGCGCCGGCGCCGAGCACGACTCCCGCCCCGATGCCGATGAGCCACGGCGCCGCGCGGCGCGCTCTTCCTCTCGAGGGAGCCGAGATCCCGGTGTCCTCATCGCGGGCGAGCGCGGCGACGCCCGTCCCGCTGCGCACCTTCCGCGTCACGTCGCGCTCCACCCGCGAACGCGCGGGACCCCGCAGCGCCGAGTCGGAGAAATCGACGGGGGCGGATGCCGGAGACCAGTCCGTGTCCGGCACCTCCAACGGCGTGGGGGCGAGGCCGAGCTCGGACTGCACCTCGCGCAGCGCTTCGCCGAAGGCGCGCGCGGAGGGATACCGGCGCTCCGGCTCGCGGCTCATGGCCGTCGCGAGGACGCGCTGCAGCGAGACGGGCACGTCGTGTCGCGGGATCTCGACGTAGGTCGCCCGCGCGATGCGGCGCCGCAGCAGGTCCTTGGTGTTCTGCCCGCGCTCGCGCCGCTCGAACGGGCTGTGGCCCGCCAGCAGCGAATAGACCGTGGCGCCGAGGCTCCACACCTCGCTCGCGACCGTTCCGGTCGTCTGCTCGGCGACCACCTCGGGAGCGCTCCACGGGATCGACATGGCGAGCACCTCCTCGCCGGTGCTCTTGCGCTGCAGCGACGCTGAGATGCCGAAGTCGGCGAGCACGGGCGTGCCGAACGTCGTCACGAGGATGTTGCTGGGCTTGATGTCGCGGTGAACCAGGCCCGCAAGGTGCGCCGATTCCAGTGCGCTGGCCATGCGCACGCCGGTCGCGAGCACCTCGTCGACGGGGATGCGCTCCACCCGGTAGCGCTGCGCGAGCGATCCGGGGCAGAACTCCATCACGATGTACGGACGCCCGTCGGCCGAGATGCTCGCCTGGTAGACCGTCACGATCGACGGGTGCGCCGACAGGTGGGCGAGCACGTCGGCCTCGGCGTTGAACATGCGGCGCAGCTCAGGATCGCGCACGTCGCTGGGCATGACCTTCACCGCGACGTTGCGGCGGGGCATGTCCTGCTCGTAGAGGAAGACGTCGGCGAAACCGCCGGAGCCGAGGGGGCGGATGTAGGCGAGCCCGGGCAGGATCGGCGGCGCCGAAGGGAGCCGTGTGGCCACCTCACCTCCCCGATTCTGCGGTGCCCGGCCCGCGGGCCGAATGCCATGGTCGACGCTGTCCGACCTGCGGCAGCAAACCTCGCCATGCTAACAAAGCCACCTCCGAGTTCCCGACCAGGATCCCCTGGTGAGCCCGCCGTAACCACCCGCCGGCGGCGGGGTCAGCCGTCGCGGGGGTCGTGGGGGTCGAAGGGGGCGTCGAGGGATTTCGTGAGGTCGGCCAGCATCGCCTCGATCTGCGGCTCGACGAACTCCGAGATCGCGGCCTGGATCCGCAGTCGGTGGTGGAGCAGGATCGTGCACACTTCGCGGCCGACCATGTTGGCGTAGTCGTCGGCGAGCCCCACCTCCTGGCGCAGGGCCGCCTTGGCTTCTTCGGTCAGCGGCGGAAGGTCCGGCACATCGGCATCGGCCTCTTCGGCGAGCCCGGCGATCGTGAACAGGAACGGGGCCCCGGGCACCGGGTCGGGGTCGAGCGGGAGCCCCTCGAACTCGGGGGCGAGACCCTCCGCCGGCCGGTAGCTGCGCGCGCGGTTGCGTGCCGCCTGCTGGTCGAGCTCGGCTTGCAGCATCGGCAGGTTCAGCGCCGTGTACTCGGCCACCGCCCGGTCGACGATGGTCTTCACGCGCGTCGAGAGCCCGTGCTGCACACCGTGCGGCACGTCCGCGCCGAGCCCCGCCGACGACAGCACCGGCG
>DATMVL010000263.1:0-4374 GCA_035563175.1 Rhodoglobus sp.
CGGCGCTGAAGTCGGTGCCCGCGCGGGCGGCGTCGAGGGCGACGCGCCAGGCGTCCCGGACGCCGGGCAGGAACTCCTGCGCGAAGGCCAGATGCCCGCGCGCCCGTCCGGAGGCCTCGCCGGTGTCGCGCCAGTCGGCGACCAGGTCGCCCACCGATCGCGGCACCGCCTCGCTGCCGGCCAGCGCGAGCGCCGTCTGCAGCTCGACGTCGGGGTTGTCGCCGTGGTGCAGCGCCCGGAACAGCTTGCAGATCACCGGCGTGCCACCGCCGACCGGCTCGAAGATGATCGAGGTGTTCGACTGCTCGCCGCTGAGCACCCGCGAGACCGAGCGCTCGGCGCCGATGGTCGAGGTGCGGTGGCCAAGGGCCCAGACATCGTCGCCGTGCAGCTCCCGCTCGTGCAGCACGACCTCCAGCAGTGCGGAGGTGAAGGCCTGATCGTACGGGCCGTCGTAGACGTACACCGGCCCGAGCATCCCGACCATCGCGGCCTCGGCGCCCTCCAGGGGCGCGTCGCGGTAGGTGAGCGGCACCTGGTACAACGACGGCTTGCCGGCGGTGTGGTCGAGCAGCAGATGGATGCCCACCCGCACGCCCGGCTCGCTCGACGTCAGCTCGACCCGCCCGATGTCCTCGAGCACCGGCAGCCCGCCCTTGTTGGCGAACCATCGCTGGCGCGACATCCACGGAGCGAGGAATCCGGGCTCGGCCGGCACGAGGGTCATGTTCCACAGTAGGGCGAGGGCCGCGAGGCGGGTCAAGGGGGTTGCCTCCTCCGCCGCGCGACGACCGCAGCGCTCGGGTGTGTCAGGCTGAGCCTGTGGAACCGTGGCTCATCGTGGCGCTCGTGATCGCGCTGGCGCTGTTCTTCGACTTCACCAACGGTTTCCACGACACCGCGAACGCGATGGCGACCCCGATCGCGACCGGTGCTCTCAGCCCGCGGGTGGCGGTGGCACTCGCCGCCGTGCTCAATCTGGTGGGCGCCTTCCTCTCCACGGAGGTCGCGAAGACCATCTCCGGAGGCCTCATCCGCGAGGGGGAGGGCGGCGTGCAGATCACGCCCGCGCTCGTGCTCGCGGGGCTGATCGGCGCGATCGTGTGGAATCTGGTCACCTGGCTCTTCGGGCTGCCGTCGTCATCGTCGCACGCCCTGTTCGGCGGGCTCATCGGCGCGACGGCGGTCGGCGCGGGCATCGGCGCGATCGACGGCGACGTCTTCCTCGCGAAGATCCTCATCCCGGCGGTGCTGGCACCGCTCACGGCGGGGCTGATCTCGTTCCTCGCCACCCGGATCGCGTTCGGCATCACGAAGAAGCGGCAGCGTGACGGCTTCAAGCGCGGTCAGGTGTTCACCTCGTCGCTGGTGTCGCTCGCGCACGGCACCAACGACGCGCAGAAGACCATGGGCGTCATCACCCTCACGCTCATCGCGGCCGGCTTCCAGGAGCCCGGCAGCGGCCCGGAGTTCTGGGTGATCGCCGCGTGCGCCGTCGCCATCGCGCTCGGCACCTACTCGGGCGGGTGGCGCATCATCAAGACCCTGGGCCGCGACATCACCGACGTCGAGCCGGCGCAGGGCTTCGCCGCCGAGTCGGCCACCACGGCGACCATCCTCGCGTCGTCGCACCTCGGATTCGCGCTCTCGACCACCCAGGTGGCCTCCGGCTCGGTCATCGGCACCGGGATCGGGCGCAAGGGCGCATCGGTGCGCTGGCGCACCGCGGGCCGCATCGGGATCGGGTGGCTCATCACCCTGCCCGCCTCTGGTCTGGTCGCGGCCGGTGCCGCACTGCTCGCCGCCACCGGCCCGGTGGGTGTGATCGCGGATGTGGTGCTCGCCGCCGCCGCGATCCTCACGATCTTCCTGGTGTCGCGTCGCACCCGCGTCGACCACCGCCACTTCCACCAGCCCGAGCCCGGCCAGTTCGTCGCGCCGAAGCGTCGGAAGAAGGAGCGCGTCAGGTGATCGATTGGATGTCGTTCGTCATCGTGGTCGTCGCCTCGATGATCGCCGCGTGCGGGGTCGTGACGCTGTTCTCGCTCGGCCTGCGCCTCGCCGACGGGACCGAGCCGTGGCGCAGGCCCGTCGCGGTCGTGCTGTTCGGACTGTGCGCGGTCGCCGTCGCGGCGGGGATCTACCTCATCGTGCCGGCGCTGCACGGCGGGTGACGCGCCGGCGAGGTGCCGCCGCGTAGAGTGACGGGCATGGACACGCCACAAGCGTCGCCCCTGCTCCTGAACTCGCCACTGCTGAGCGAGGAGAACATCGAAGGCGATGAGAACTCCCCCCGGAAGGACTATCAGGCTGCGGTCGAGGGCTCGATCCCGACGCGGGTCGAGACCGACTCGCTGGGATCGCTGCCGATCCCGGCCGACGCGTACTGGGGAATCCACACCGCCCGCGCGCTCGAGAACTTCCCGATCACACGCCGGGCGATCTACAACTACCCGGACCTGATCAGGGCGCTCGCGATCGTCAAGCGCGCCGCCGCCCGGGCCAACGCGCGCATCGGCGTGCTCGAACGCGAGAAGGCCGACGCCATCGAGCGGGCCTGCATCGAGATCGAGGGCGGCTTGCTGCACCGCGAGTTCTGCGTCGGCGTGATCCAGGGCGGCGCCGGCACCTCGACGAACATGAACACCAACGAGGTGATCGCCAACCGCGGCCTCGAGCTGCTCGGCCACGAGAAGGGGCAGTACGGCCACCTGCACCCGATCGACGACGTCAACCGGTCGCAGAGCACCAACGACGTGTACCCGACCGCGATCAAGCTCGCGATGATCTTCGGCGTGCAGCGGCTGCTCGAGGAGCACGACCGCCTCACCGCGTCGTTCCGCGCGAAGGGGCGCGAGTTCGCGAACGTGCTGAAGATCGGCCGCACCCAGCTGCAGGACGCGGTGCCGATGACCCTCGGCCAGGAGTTCGCGGGCTTCGCCACCACGCTGCGCGAGGACTACGACCGGCTCAGCGAGGTCATCCCGTGGTTCAACGAGATCAACCTCGGCGCCACCGCGATCGGCACCGGTATCACCGCGGATCCGCGCTACGCCGAGGCGGTGCGCCAGCAGCTGGAGGAGCTCACCGGCATGCCGCAGGAGACGGCGCCCGACCTCATCGAGGCCACCGCCGACGCCGGCATCTTCATGACCCTGTCGGGCACGCTCAAACGCGCAGCGGTGAAGCTGTCGAAGATCTGCAACGACCTGCGGCTGCTGTCGTCGGGCCCGCAGGCGGGCCTGGGCGAGATCACGCTGCCGCCGCGTCAGGCGGGGTCGTCGATCATGCCCGGCAAGGTGAACCCGGTCATCCCCGAGGTGGTCAACCAGGTCGCCTTCTCGGTGATCGGGGCGGATGCGACCGTCACCGCGGCCGCGGAGGGCGGCCAGCTGCAGCTGAACGCCTTCGAGCCCGTCATCGCGCACTCGATTCTGCAGCCGCTGGCCTGGATGACCAACGCCTGCTACACGCTGCGCGTGAACTGCGTCGACGGCATCGTCGCCAACGTCGACCGGCTCACCGCGCAGGTGGGGTCGAGCGTCGGCGTCGTCACCGCCCTGACCCCGTACATCGGCTACGCCGAGGCGGCCGCGCTTGCGCACGAGGCGCTCACCACGAACGCCTCCATCGCCGAGCTGGTGGTCGGCAACGGCCTCATGTCCGCCGACGAGGTCGCACGGGTGCTCGCGCCGGAGCGGCTGTCGGGCATGGTGCCGCCGACCGGCGTCATCCTGCTGCCGCCGGCCGCCGTCACGGAGACGCTCGAGCTGCCCTAGATCGCGCGGGGGCGGTCGGCGTCGAGGTCGTCCTCGAGCGCGTCCTCGCGGGCGGCGCCCGCACGCTGCACGGCGGAGTCGACCGCACCTTCGCCCTTGCCCCGCAGGTCGCCGGCGGTCGACTTCGCCTTCGCGGCGACGTCCTTGGCGGTGTCGGCGACCTTGCCCGCCGCATCCTTCGCCGTCTGCGCTGCGGAGCCGGCGACGTCCTTGGCAGTCGACGCGACCTTGCCCGCAGCATCCTTTGCGGTGTCGGCCACCTTGCCGGCGGCGTCGCGGGCGGCGCCGGGCGCCGCCTTCACGGCGGCCTCCGCGCGCTCGCGGATGATCGGGGCCTGCTGGCGGGCGTACGCCTCGACGTCGCGTCGCGTGCGGCTGACGCGGGGGTCGGTCCAGACTCTCTGCGCCTGCGCCTTCAGCTGGTCGTAACGCTCGCGCCCTTCGCGGGTGCCGAGCACGTAGCCGACGGCGAGGCCGATTCCGAGGGGGAGCAGTCGCATCATGCGGCCAGCCTAGGGAGGCCCGACTGCGCCGGACCGGGGGTTGCGCTCACGACTCGGGCACGACATCCGCCGGGGACTTGTCCGGCCGCCAG
>DATMVL010000264.1:0-12977 GCA_035563175.1 Rhodoglobus sp.
GAGCAGCGGCGCGAGGCGGCGGTGTGGAGCGGTCCGAGCATCCTGGTGATCGGGGCCGCCGGCAGCGGTGTGAGCACGGCGCTGCATGCACTCTCGGGCGACGACCCGCTGCGGGTGCCCGACGACCCGGTCGCCGCCTGGGACGCCCTGGCCGCCGTGGAGTGCGCCGTCGATCGCGACGTGCTCGTCGACGACCTCGACGCGCTGCTGGCGCGTCTGCCGCTCGAGTACCGCACCGCGTCCGCAGACCGGCTCGCCGCGGCGCTGCGGGACGGCGCACGCCGCGGACTGCGGTTCGCGATCGGCACCCGCCGGATCACCGGCGAGCTGCAGACGGTGGCGGCGCTGTGCGCCGAGCGGCTGTACCTGCGGCACGCATCCCGGCAGGACGTGCTGCTGGCGGGCGGGTCGGGTGAGGATCATCTGCCGGACCTCCCGGTCGGAGGCGGCGTGTTCCACGGTCGGCGGGTGCAGGTCGTGCACGCCGCCGTGGCCGCCGCTGCGGCGACGGAGCCGGAGGCAGCGGTGCTGGACGAGCGGCCGCTCGCGGTCGTGAGCACGCGACCGTCGGTCATCGCCGCCACCCTGCCCTGCCGCGTGCTGCCGCTGTCCGTGGTCGCCGACCCGCTGACGATCGGCCCGGGGGACGGTCTCGTCGGCGACCCCGACGAGTGGCAGTCCCGCTGGGGCGCCCTCCCGGCGCTGCGGCAGCGGGCGCAGGTCGTGCTCGACGCCTGCGGGCCGGCCGAGTTCCGGGCGCTCACGCGCTCGCGCGAGCTGCCGCCGCTGCTGCCCCCAGGCGGCCGGTTCGCGTGGCGATGGGAGCCGGACGGCTCCGTCGTGCGGGTGGACCTGTCTCAGGCCAGCACGTCGGCGAGGTCCGCGTGATCGAGGTCGTGCGCCTGCGCGACCGGAGCGTTGACCACGCGCCCGGCATGCACGTTGAGGCCCAGCGCGAGCGCTGCGTCGGCTCGCAGCGCATCCCGCCAGCCCGCATCGGCCAGCGCTCGCGCATAGGGCAACGTCGCGTTGGTGAGCGCGTAGGTGGACGTGATCGGCACCGCGCCGGGCATGTTCGCCACGCAGTAGAAGAGTGATCCGTGCACCGCGAAGGTCGGATCGGCGTGCGTCGTCGGATGGCTGTCCTCGAAGCAGCCGCCCTGGTCCACCGCGATGTCGACCAGCACGCTGCCCGGCTTCATCCGCGACACCAGCTCGTTGCTCACCAGCTTCGGCGCCTTCGCGCCGGGCACCAGCACCGAGCCCACCACCAGATCGGCGGCGAGCACCGCACGCTCGACTTCGAGCCCGCTCGAGGCGACCGTGGTGATGCGGCCGGCGTACAGGGCGTCGAGTTCCCGCAGTCGCTGGATGTTCGTGTCGAGCACGGTCACCCGGGCGCCCAGCCCCACGGCGACCGACACGGCGTTGGTGCCGGCCACGCCGCCGCCGAGCACGACGACCTCGGCCGGATGCGTGCCCGGCACGCCCGGCACGAGGATGCCCGGGCCGCCCGCGGGCTTGAGCATCGCGTTGGCGCCGACGATGGGCGCCAGACGCCCGGCCACTTCGCTCATCGGCGCGAGCAGCGGCAGCGCGCGCGTCGGCAGCTGCACCGTCTCGTACGCGACCGCGGTGACCCCGGTATCGACCAGGGCGCGCGTGAGCTCCGCTTCCGCCGCCAGGTGCAGGTACGCGAACAGCAGCAGGTCGTCGCGGAAGTACCCGTACTCCTCGGCGATCGGCTCCTTCACCTTGAGCAGCAGCTCGGCTCGCGACCAGACGGATGCCGCATCCGGTGCGATCGCGGCGCCCGCTGCCGCGTACTGCTCGTCGGCGATCGACGACCCGGCACCGGCGCCGGTCTCGACCACGACGTCATGACCGCGCGCGACGAGGTCGTGCACGCCGGCCGGGGTGATCGCCACCCGGAACTCGTTGTTCTTGATCTCCCTCGGCACGCCCACTCTCATACCGCCGAGGCTAGTCGGGGCATCCCGCACCTGACCATGGATTCCGCACCGATTTCCCGCGTAGACGGCGGATTTCGTGAAGATCGTGTTACGACGTGCCGGATCGCGCCGTCAGAGGGTGCGTGCTGCCACCCCCTGTGCCAGTATTCAGACAGCCCGTCGCCGCCGACATCGAGGAGTTGCCCGATGCCCCGTCCGCTTCCCGAGGACCCGATCGTCCGTCAGCTGGTGCTGCAGGCCCGCAGGTCGCAGCTGTCGCGCCGTCATCTGCTGCAGGGCGCCGGGGTGAGCGCCGCGGCGCTCGCCCTCGCCGCCTGCGCACCGGCGAGCAACGGCAAGCCGACGCCCGCCGAGGACGTGTCCGACAGCGACAAGACGCTGACCTGGTCGAACTGGCCGGCCTACATCGACGAGGACGATGACGGGAACTACCCGACCCTGGTCCGCTTCCAGGAGCAGACAGGCATCTCGGTCGAGTACGTCGTCGACATCGACGACAACAACACCTACTACGGCGCCATCAAGGATCAGCTCGCCCTCGGCCAGGAGACCGGCGCCGACACCTTCTGCCTCACCGAGTGGATGGTCGCCCGCCTCATCCGGTTCGGGTACGTGCAGGAGCTCGACGAGGCGAACATCCCGAACAAGGCCAACCTCGCGCCGGCGCTGCTCAACCCCGACTTCGATCCCGGCCGCACCATGTCGCTGCCCTGGCAGAACGGCTTCGCCGGACTGGCCTGGAACAGCGAGGAGCTGCCGAACGGCCTCGCCACCGTCGACGACCTCTGGGCGCCCGAGCTCAAGGGCCGCGTCACGGTGCTCAGCGAGATGCGCGACACCATCGGGCTCATCCTGCTCAACGAGGGCGTCGACATCTCGGCCGACTTCAGCCAGGACGACTTCCAGAACGCCATCGACATCCTCGAGGAGCACGTCACCTCGGGGCAGATCCTCGGCATCAAGGGCAACGAGTACATGCAGGACTTCGTCTCCGGCGACGCCGTCGCCGCCATCGCGTGGTCGGGCGACATCACGGTGCTCAACCTCGAGGCCGGGTACGAGAAGTGGAAGTTCGCGCTGCCCGAGGCGGGCGGCACGCTGTGGGGCGACACCTTCGTGGTGCCCATGGGCTCGCCGCGCAAGAAGAACGCCGAGACGCTGATGAACTACTACTACGAGCCGGAGGTGGCCGCCGAGGTGGCCGCGTGGGTGAACTACATCACACCGGTCGTCGGTGCGCGCGAGGCCGCCGAGGCGATCGACCCGGTGCTCGCCGAGAACCAGCTGATCTTCCCGGACGAGGACACCCTGTCGAGGGCGCACATCTTCCGGACCCTCGACTCGGCGGACGACCAGGCGTTCAACGCCGAGTTCCAGCGGGTCTCGCTGGGCGCCTGATGCCGCAGGTCTCCTTCGCCGAGGGCGGCGCCGACCTCGAGCTCGCCGGCATCACCAAGCGCTTCCCCGGCTTCACCGCCATCCAGGATCTCGACCTGACGATCCCCGCGGGATCGTTCTTCGCCCTGCTCGGCCCGTCCGGCTGCGGCAAGACGACCACTCTGCGCCTCGTCGCCGGCCTGGAGCAGCCCACCGCGGGCCGCATCGTCATCGGCGGACAGGACGTCACCGCGGTCAAGCCGCACCGACGACCGGTGAACACCGTGTTCCAGAGCTATGCGCTCTTCCCGCACATGACCGTGCTCGAGAACGTCGCGTTCGGCCTGCGCCGGCGGGGCATGTCCGATCCGTCCGGCAAGGCGCACGAGGCCCTCCGGCTGGTCGAGCTCGATCACCTGGCGAGCCGGCGGCCGGCGCAGCTCTCCGGCGGCCAGCAGCAGCGGGTGGCGCTCGCCCGCGCGGTCGTGAACCGGCCGGCACTGCTGCTGCTCGACGAGCCGCTCGGAGCCCTCGACCTCAAGCTGCGGCGGCAGATGCAGCTCGAGCTGAAGTCGATCCAGACCGAGGTGGGCATCACGTTCCTGCACGTCACGCACGATCAGGAGGAGGCCATGACGATGGCCGACACCATCGCCGTGATGAACCGCGGCGATATCGAGCAGCTGGGCGCTCCGGAGGAGCTCTACGAGTTGCCGAGGACCGCGTTCGTGGCCAACTTCCTCGGGCAGTCGAACCTCTTCGGCGGACCGGTCACCGCATCCACCGGCACCACCATCACGGTCGACGTCGCGGGGACGAAGGTGGTCGTGCCGAAGGATCGGGCGCAGCGCCACACCGGCGAGGTCACGATCGGCGTGCGGCCTGAGAAGCTCACGCTGCACACCGAGGCGCCGAAGGCGGCGGCCGGCGTCAACGTGCTCGGACCCGGGCGGGTGACCGACGTGTCGTTCTCGGGCGTCAGCACGCAGTACCAGCTCGTGGTGCCGGGCGCCGGCCTGGTGGGCGTCTTCGCGCAGAACCTGGCGTTCGGACCGGTCGTCAACGTCGGCGCCGAGGTCTGGGTCAGCTGGAACGCCGACCACGGGTTCGGCCTCCTCGACGAGCCCGAGCCGGCGCCGCGCTTCGCCGCGGACGACGACACCGCCTCCATCGCGGTGCGCGCCCGGCACGAACTGCTCGACGAACTCGAGCAGGAGGTCTGAGCGTGGCGTTCGCGGTCTTCGGTCCGGCGAGCGGATCCCCGGCCGGGTCGACGGAGTCCGCGCCCCGCCGCCGCGGCACGATCGCGCTCGTGCTGCTGCTGCCGGGGCTCGCGTACCTGGCGCTGTTCTTCCTCACCCCGCTCATCTCGCTGCTGCTCACCAGCCTGCAGGCGCCCGTCGAGTTCGGCGACATCGGGCAGTACCAGACCGCGTTCCGCGTCGAGAACTACGCGAAGGTGATCGAGGACTACTGGCCGCACTTCCTGCGGGCCTTCGGCTACGCCGTCGCCGCGACCGTGCTGGCGCTGCTCATCGGCTATCCGCTCGCGTACTTCATCGGCGTGCGGCTGCGGCGGGCGCCGTTCCTGCAGGCGCTCGCGCTGACGCTGGTGATCGCCCCGTTCTTCATCTCCTTCCTGCTGCGCACGCTGGCATGGAAGCAGCTGATGGCCGACGACACGCCCGTCGTGCAGTTCTTGAAGGCGGTCGCGATCCTGCCGCCGGACGGGCACCTGACCGGCACCGCGTTCTCGGTGATCTTCGGGCTCACCTACAACTTCATCCCGTTCATGACGCTGCCCATCTACACCACCCTCGAGCGGCTGGACCTGCGGTACCTCGAGGCGGGCTCCGACCTCTACGCGAGCCCGGCGACCACGTTCCTGCGCGTGACGCTGCCGCTGTCGCTGCCCGGCATCGTCTCCGGCACGCTGCTGACCTTCATCCCCGCGGCGGGCGACTACATCAACGCCAGTTCGAGCTTCCTCGGCTCGGCCTCCACGACGATGATCGGCAACGTCATCGAATCGAACTTCATCGACCTGCTGAACTACCCGGCGGCCGCCGCGCTGTCGGTGCTGCTGATGGGCGTCATCCTGATCGTCGTCGGCGTCTACGTGCGCCGCAGCGGCACGGAGGACCTGGTATGAGGCTCTCGCTGGGGCGCTGGCTGCTGCCGGTCTACGCCGTGCTCGCGCTGATCTTCCTGCTCGTGCCCATCGCGTACACCTTCGTGTTCTCGTTCAACGACTCGGTCAAGTCGAACATCGTCTGGGTCGGCTTCACGCTCGACAACTGGCTCGACGTCTGCAGCGCCCAGGGCGTGTGCGAGGCGTTCGGCAACAGCCTCCTCATCGGCGCCGCCGCCACGCTCGGTGCGACCCTGCTCGGCACCCTGGTCGCGATCGCCCTGGTGCGGTATCGGTTCCGCGGCCGCTCGGCGATCAACCTGCTGCTGTTCCTGCCGATGGCGACGCCCGAGGTGGTGCTCGGCGCAGGCCTCGCGGCGCAGTTCCTCGCCGCGAGCGTGGCCAAGGGGTACGCGACGATCATCATCGCGCACGTGCTGTTCTGTCTGAGCTTCGTCGTCGTGACGGTCAAGGCCCGCGTTTCGAGCCTCGACCCGGCGCTCGAGGAGGCGGGGCGCGACCTCTACGGGTCGCCGGCGCAGGTGTTCTGGCGGGTGACCTTCCCGCTGCTGCTGCCCGGCATCGTCGCGGCCGCGCTGCTCTCGTTCGCGCTGAGCTTCGACGACTTCATCATCACGCGCTTCAACAACGGCGCGGTCGAGACCTTCCCGGTCTGGGTGTACACCGCGGCGGCGCGAGGTGTGCCTGCGGAGGCGAACGTGATCGCCTCCGCCGTCTTCCTGCTCGCGATCGCGATCGTGATCGTCTCCCAGCTCACCACGGCGGCGCGCCGACGCCGGTTGGCCAGGAGCTGAGATGACCGTCGATCGCGACCGCCTGACGGCCCTGATGGCGGATGAGGTGCGCCGATTCCGCGCGCAGCGCCCGGCGAGCGAGCGTGCGTTCGACCGGGCACGACAGCACATGCCCGACGGCGTGCCCATGCTGTGGATGGCCAAGTGGCCGGGCCCCTGGCCGGTCACCGTCGCATCCGCGCGGGGTGCGCACTTCACCGACGTCGACGGCATCGACCACGTCGACCTGTGTCTGGGCGACACGGGTGCCATGTGCGGGCACGCACCGGCCGCCTCGGTCGCCGCGATCGGCGCCCAGCTCGAGCGCGGCTCCACCTTCATGCTGCCCACGGAGGACGCGGCGGTCGCCGCGGAGCTCCTCGCCGATCGGTTCGGGCTGCCGGCGTGGCAGTTCACGCTGTCGGCGACGGATGCGAACCGCACCCTGATCCGCTACGCGCGGCAGGTCACCGGCCGCCCTCGCATCCTGATCCACGACTACAGCTACCACGGCACCGTGGACGAGACGTTCGCCACCCTGGACGAGCGCGGGGAGGTCGTTCCGCGGCGGGGGAGCATCGGCGCGCCCGTGCCGCCTCGACAGACCACGGCGGTGGTGCAGTCCGACGATCTGGACGCCCTCGAAGCCGCTCTCGCCGCCGGCGACATCGCCGCGGTGCTCATCGAGCCCGCGCTGACGAACATCGGCATCGTGCTGCCGCCAGACGGCTACCACGCCGCCCTGCGCGAGCTGTGCGACCGCCACGGGGTGGTCCTCATCCTCGACGAGACCCACACCCTCAGCGCGGGCCCCGGCGGCATGACCGCCGCGCACGGGCTGCGCCCCGACGCGGTCGTCGTCGGCAAGTCGATCGCCGGCGGCATCCCCGCCGGAGCGTTCGGCATGACGGAGGAGCTCGCGGCGCGGGTGCGCGCGTCCATCGAGCTCGAGGACATCGACGTGGGCGGCGTCGGCGGCACGCTCGCCGGGAACGCGCTGTCGATGGCGGGCATCCGCGCCACCCTCGGCGAGGTGCTGACCCCGCAGGCGTTCGAGCACATGACGGCTCGGGCCACCGAGTGGACCGACGGCGTGCGCACGGTGATCGAGGAGCACGGGATGCCGTGGCAGGTCACGCAGCTCGGCGCGCGGTCGGAGTACAGCTTCCGCCCGACGCCGCCGCGGAACGGGCGGGAAGCGGCCGCCGCCGACGACTTCGAGCTGCAGCAGTACCTGCATCTGCACGCCCTGAACCGCGGCATCCTGCTCACGCCGTTCCACAACATGGCGCTCATGTGCCCGTCGACGACGACGGCCGACGTCGACCGTCACACCGAGGCGTTCCGCGAGGCGGTCGCCGCGCTCACCTAGGCTCGGATCCCGTGACCGAATCAGCCCGAGCCGCGTCGACCGAACCGCGACCCGAGGTCTACATCTCGGTCGACCTCGAGACGGCCGGTCCGCACCCGCGCGAGTACAGCATCCTGTCCATCGGCGCCTGCCTCGTCGACGACCCGGACGCGGCGTTCTACGTCGAGCTGCAGCCAGAGTCGGCGGCGGTCGTCGAGGGCGCCCTGCAGATCAGCGGCCTCGACATGGCGGCGCTGGCCCGCGACGGCGTCGCCCCTGCCGAGGCGATGCGCCGGTTCGGCGACTGGGTGGCGCGCGTCGTGCCCGAGGGTTCGGTGCCGGTCTTCGTCGCGTTCAACGCACCGTTCGACTGGATGTTCGTCGAGGACGCGTTCCAGCGGCACCTCGGGCGCAATCCGTTCGGCCATTCCGCGCTGGACGTGAAGGCGTATCATATGGGCCTGACCGGGGGGACCTGGGCGCGGACGAGCATGCGTGAGCTCTCGCCGCGGTACCTCGGCGGGCGGCCGCTGACGCACAACGCGCTCGGCGACGCTCGGGACCAGGCCGAGCTGTTCCGAGCGTTGCGGGCCGAGGCGCGAGAACGTCCCCGCCCCTGATCGAGAGGGTCCCGATGGTCGACGACGACGTCCGCAGGCTGGCCGAGTCGGCGCAGCGCCTCGGTGTGCACCTCGACGAGGCCGAGACCGCGGCATGGCTCGCCGCCATCGCGTCGGCGGCCGCATCGCAGGACATCGAGGTGGATGCCGTCTCCGGCACGTTCGGGCACCGCGTCTCGATGCTCGACTTCAGCCCTCGTGAGCTCGACCGGTTCCGCCGCATCGGCGAGATCGTGGAGGTCACCGGGCCGGAGGGCGTCGCCGAGAGCGCTCTGGCGCTGTCGGGATCCGCTGCGCAGTCGAAGATCCAGAGCTTCCCGGGTGACGCGGACTACTTCCAGCGGCTGAACATCCTCGCGCCCACCCGTGCGGATGCCTGCCGCGTCCTCGCCGGCCTGCTGCGCGACAAGGTCCGGGCGTTCCACCGGGGCGACAGCTACCAGTTCCTCGAGGCGAAGCTCGGCAGCTTCCCGGTCGACACGGCGCGTGGCCGCGCCGGCGCGCCCATCACCTGGACCGCCGCCGAGGTCGAGGCGGGCGAGCTCGTCACCGTGACCGAGGCCGGCGAGCCGGTGACGATCCGCTGGGAGGACGCCGCGGCGGATCCCGGGTGGACGAAGCTCGACTGGGTGGTCGCCGACCCGGCGCGCCGGCAGCTGTCGAACGCGAGCAACGTCATCGACGTCACCTGGGAGGGCCCGGACGGCGCCATCGTGCCGCTCGACGGGTACCTCGACGCCTTCTTCCAGGAGGTGTACCTGGATGCCGGTGACGTGCCCGTCTTCGCGAAGATCGCGCGGTTCGTCTCCGACGACGCGCTCGACGAGTACGTGGCGACGCTCGAGAAGGAGGTCCGCAAGTACCTCACCGAGCAGCTCAACTACGGCAAGGCCGCCAAGCGCATGTACAACGTGTTCCGGCTCTCCGGTCGCCACCTGGACGCGGCGTTCGTGCGGGAGCTGTTCGACGAGCCGACCACGATCCTCTACCAGGTGTGGTCGCTGATCATGACGCTCGACAACGCCACGCAGCCGGGCTCGTCCATCCCGATCGCGGACGTGCAGGCGCAGGCGGATGCGCTGGTGCTCGAGGTGGTGAAGGCGCTCGACGGCGACGAGGAGGCCGCGCTGGTGCAGTCGCTGCTGCACCTGCGGCAGACGCTGCAGGATCAGACGCCCGGGGAGGAGCGCACCGCCGAGGTCGCGGGCGCGCAGGCCCAGGTCGTGAACCTCATCAACACGTTCTTCCACGACAAGCTCGTGGCGATGCCCACGATCAAGGAGTACATCGAGCGCATGCAGACGCAGGAGGCGCGCTAGCGCACATCGGCGCTCGGCGCGCCGCGGCGGTATCGCGTCGAGTTGCCGGGAACGGCGAGTAGCCTCGACCACCCGTTCGCCACGCGCGGCAAGTCGATGCCCGGCCGGGTGGCCCGAGCGAGTGCGAGCACCCGTCGCACCAGTTCTTCAGGGTCGCGCAGGTCATCGGCGTTGATCTCCATCACCCGTCGGCCGGTCACCTCCTCGATGCGTGCTCGTCGCGTCATGTCCCGGCGCCACTGCGCAGCGTCTCGGTGGTAATCGCCCTGGTACTCGAGATAGAGCATCAGGCGGGGGAGATCGAGGTCGGTCCGCGCCACGAACCGACCGTGCTCGTCGAAGATGTCCGGATTCGGGATGCACGGCCCCAAGCCCGCGACGGTGCAGATCGTGCGGGTGCGAGACTCCGGCCGCGACTGCGCGCGCCCGTCGATGAGCGCGAGCGCCGACCGTAGCGCTCGCACACCGCGACCCGAGGAGGACGTCACCTCGGCGCGCAGCATCGCCTGCGACACGATCGGCCGCGTCGTATCGACCAGGTGATCCCCGACCGCGACGAGGTCGTCGAGGCGCAGCGTTTCCGCCAGCGCGCACCACGTCTGCTCCGGCACCGTGATCCGCACGCCGCGCACGGACCAGGTGCGCATGGAGCGCGACTGGTGTCCGACGACGTGCCGGCCTCGGGGCGCTCGCCGCGGGGCTGGCACGGTGACGTGTAGCGTGGGGTCCCGCTCGAGCTCGGGCGGTAGCGGGGCACCGATCAACAGCGCCGCCGTCGCGTGGCTGAACGCCGCATCGGGCGGCAGCCTGGTGGCGAGCGCACGGCACCTCTGGACGAGCGTCGTCGCCGCCACGTTGCTGCGCACTCCGTGGAATTCGCGCGAGAGGTCGGATGCTCGCAGGCGCGAGCGGGCAACTCCTGCCGCCAACGCGTCGGCCACCGTGAACGGCTCCTCGTCGAACGGGTGGGGAAGTGGGATCTTGCGCATCCCTCGATGCTGGAGCCCGCGCGAAACCCAGCTCTGCTCGCCTCATGATCTGTGCGAACTGCCGCAAGAGGTGGGCGGTGGGAGGAACAGGGTCGCCATCCGCGGCGACTCGACGCTGCGGCTGCCACCGACACGCGCTACAGCGCCGCGAGCGCCTCCTCGAGCACGCCCATCGCCTCTAGCAGCAGCGCGTCGCTGATCGCCAGGGACGGCAGGAACCGCACCACGTTGGAGTAGGTGCCCGCCGAGAGCAGCAGCACGCCGTGCTGTGCCGCGTACGAGGTGATCGCCGCGACGGCGGCCGGGTTCGGGTCGGTCGTGCCGGGCTGCACCAGCTCGATGGCGAGCATGGCGCCGACGCCGCGGACGTCGCCGATCACCGGGTGGCGCGACTGCAGGTCGCGCAGCGCCGGCTTGAGCAGCGCCTCGATGCGCTCGGCATCGGCGAGCAGGTCGCGCCGCTCGATCTCGCTGAACACGGCGACGGCGGCCGCGGCGGCGACCGGGTTGCCGGCGAAGGTGCCGCCGAGCCCGCCCGGGTGCGAGGCATCCATGATCTCGGCGCGTCCGGTGACCGCGGCGATGGGCAGGCCGCCCGCGATGCCCTTCGCGCTCAGCACGATGTCGGGCACCACGCCGAAGTGCTCGCTGGCGAAGTACCGCCCGGTGCGGGCCATGCCCGACTGGATCTCGTCGGCGATGAACACCACGCCGTTGGCCGCGCACCATTCCTGCAGGGCCGGCAGGTAGCCGTCGGCCGGCACCACGAAGCCGCCCTCGCCCTGAATCGGCTCGACCACGAGGCACGCGAGATCGGATGCCCCGACCGCCTTCTCGAGGTGGGCGATGGTCCGCGCGGCGGCGGCCGGTCCGCTCAGCCCGTCGCGGTACGGGTACGAACCGGGAGCGTGGACCACCGAGGGCGCGAACGGCCCGAACCCCGCCTTGTACGGCATCGCCTTGAACGTCATCGCCATCGTGAGGTTCGTGCGCCCGTGGTAGGCGTGCTCCAGCACGGCCACGCCCGGTCTGCCGGTGTGCTTGCGGGCGATCTTCACCGCGTTCTCGACCGCCTCCGCCCCCGAGTTCAGCAGCACCGACTTCTTCGCGAAGTCGCCGGGCGTGTGCTCGGCGAGCAGCTCGGCCACGCGCACGTACGACTCGTACGGGCTGATGGTGAACATCGCGTGCGTCACCTCGGCGAGCTGCGCCGTGGCGGCGGCCACGACGGCCGGGTCGGTGTGCCCGATCGTGGTCACCCCGATGCCCGAGCCGAGGTCGATGAACTGGTTGCCGTCGACGTCGACGACGATGGCGCCGTGCGCCCGCGCGACGTAGACGGGCACCGCCGACGAGACGCCGGCCGAGACGACCGCCTCCCGGCGCTGCTGCAGGGCGATGGATGCCGGGCCGGGGATCGCGGTGAGGATGCGGCGGGCCTGCTCGACAGGGCTGGTCTCAGAAGTGCTCTCTGCCATGATGAAGCGAGCCTACTGAGGGGAGCCCATCCGTGGACCTCGACCACCGCTACGCCGTGCGGGTGACCTGGACCGGCAACACGGGCTCCGGCACGAGCAGCTACCGCGGGTACTCGCGCGACAACACCATCGCGGCCGAGGGCAACCCGGACATCCTCGCCTCGAGCGACCGCACCTTCCACGGCAGCGCCGAGCGCTGGAACCCCGAGGAGCTGCTGGTCGCCGCGCTCAGCGAGTGCCACATGCTGAGCTACCTGCACTCGGCGGTGCGGCACGGCGTCGTGGTCGAGGAGTACGTCGACGACGCGACCGGTGAGATGCGCACCTCCGGCCAGGGCGGGGCGTTCACCTCGGTGACGCTGCGACCGCGCGTGCGCATCTCGGCGGGCGACTCCGACGTGGCGCTGCGCATCCACGCCGAGGCGTCCGCGAACTGCTTCATCGCCGCGTCCGTGAACTTCCCGGTGCACCACGAACCGGTGATCGAGCGCTGAGGACGCGCACAGCATCCATGGGGCAGGATGGGGTGTCCCCGCCCCTCCACGGAAGGTCCCCCGTGCGCGCTGCAGCATCGATCCTCGTCTCCGCCGGTCTGGTCGTGGCGCTCGCCGGGTGCACCGCGGGCAACGGAGGCGGTGGCGGTCAGGGCGCGGCCGACCCCGACTGCGAGCCGGCGGCGTCCGGCTCGGTCAGCGAGGGCGTCGACGTGACGGGCGAGTTCGGCGCGAAGCCGACCGTCGCGTTCAGCTCGCCCGTCGAGGTCGAGTCGACCGAGCGCAGCGTGGTGATCGACGGCGACGGCGACACCGCCCGCGACGGCGACACCGTCAACGTGAACTTCAGCATCCTGAACGGCGCCACCGGCGACGAGCTCACCACCACCGAGTGGGGCGAGGATGCGACCGCCTCGTTCCCGCTGGACACCGAGCAGTTCATCGCCGGCGT